>JAJTHJ010000236.1 GCA_021298875.1 Burkholderiales bacterium
CACTTCGCCCGGCGCTTCTTCGGTGCCGGCGAACATGCCGCCCATCATCACCGAGTGCGCACCGGCGGCGAGCGCCTTGGCGACGTCGCCCGAGTAACGCACGCCGCCGTCGGCGATCAGTGGCACGTCACTGCCTTCCAGCGCGGCGGCCACGTTGGCAATCGCCGAAATCTGCGGCACGCCCACGCCGGCAACGATGCGCGTGGTGCAGATCGAACCGGGGCCGATGCCGACCTTCACACCGTCGGCACCGGCATCGACCAGCGCGCGGGCGGCTTCCGCGGTGGCGATGTTGCCGCCCACCACCTCCACCTGCGGATAGTTGCGCTTGATCCACGCGACTCGATCCAACACACCCTTGCTGTGTCCGTGCGCGGTATCGACGATCAGCGCGTCCACGCCGGCCTTGACCAATAGTTCGACTCGCTCGTCGTCGCTCACGCCGATCGCGGCGCCGACGCGCAGCTTGCCCTGCTCGTCCTTGGCCGCGTTGGGGTGTTCGGTCGCCTTGGTGATGTCCTTGACGGTGATCAGCCCGCGCAGTTCCCAGTCGTCGTTGACGACGAGCACGCGCTCGAGCCGGTGCTTGTGCATCAGCGTCTTGGCTTCATCCAGACTCGCGCCCTCGGGCACGGTGACCAGCCGCTCGCGCGGGGTCATGATCTCGGCGACCTTGGCATCCATCCGCGTCTCAAAGCGCAGATCGCGGTTGGTGACGATGCCGACCACCTTGGTGCCCTCGACCACCGGCAGGCCGGAGATCCTGTGCTGGCGGGTCAGTTCGATCACCTCGGCCACCGTCAGCGTCGGCGGGATGGTAATCGGGTCGCGCACGACACCCGACTCGTGCCGCTTGACCTTGAGCACCTCGGCGGCCTGTTCGCGGGCGGTGAGGTTCTTGTGGACGATGCCGATACCGCCCTCTTGCGCCAGCGCGATGGCCAGGCGCGCTTCGGTCACGGTGTCCATCGCCGCGGACACGAGCGGCAGGTTCAGCCGGATGCGGCGGGAAAAGCGGGTGGAAAGATGGGTGTCGCGCGGGAGAATGGCCGAATAGGCCGGCAGGAGCAGAACGTCATCGAAGGTCAGTGCCTTCTGGGTCAATCGCATGGGTTTACCTCATGACGCAAAAACGGATTATACGGGGCGGGTCTGCGCGGGGCGCTTGCTCGCAAGTGGCGGCTACCTACAATCACTGCCTCTTGTCCGCGTGGCACAGCCATGATCTACCTGCGCACTTGCCTGATACCGATCCTCCTCCTCGGCCTCGTTGGGTCAGCCGCGGCGCAGTGGGCCTGGCGCGATGCCGCCGGACGCATGGTCTACTCCGACCGCCCGCCGCCGGCGGACATCAAGCCTGAGCAGATCGTCACGCGCCCGCCCGCGGCGGCGCCGGCGCCGGCCAAATCGCCTCCGCCGGTCGCTACTCCCGCGGCGCCCACGCAGGCTACACCCGCACCGACCAAGGCGAAGAGCGCAGCCGAGATGGAGATGGAGTTTCGCCAGCGGCAGCAGGAGCGCGAAGCGGCGGCCAAGAAAGCCGACGAACAGCGTGCCAAGGCCGAGGCGCGCGCAGCGGAGTGCGAGCGCGCGCGCGGCTACCTCACCGTGCTGGAGCGCGGCGAGCGCGTCGTCCGCCTCAATGCCCAGGGCGAGCGCGAGGATTACACCGACGCGCAGCGCGAGTCCGAGATCAAGCGCCTCCGCCAGCAGATCGCAGCCGGCTGCAACTGACCGCTCAGGCCCGGCGCGTGCGGCGCGCCTGCGCGCGCAGCCGGCGGGCGATCATGGGATCGACCAGCAGCGGCCGGTAGACCTCGACCCGGTCGCCGTCGCGCAGCGGCGCATCGGCGTGGCTGCGGCGGTTGTAAACGCCGAGATCGAGCGCCGCGCCGTCCAGTTCCGGTGCCAGTGCCAGCAAGCCAGAGCACCGTACCGCGTCGCGCAGCGAGGCCCCGGCCGGCAACTGCACCGGCAGTTCCCATTGACGGTCTGCCCGCGCGTACACGACGGTGGCGCGGAGAAAGTCAGCCATGGCTGGCGAATAGGCCGTCCGCGCGGCGGGTGAAGGCATCGATCAGCGTGCCGGCGATCAAGTCGAACACGGGGGCCACGGCACGACCCAGCAGGCCGGCCGCAAACTGATAGTTCAGCCGCAGATGCACCTTGCAACCATGCTGGTGCAGCGGCTTGAAGGTCCACTCGCCATCCAGCCGGCGAAACGGGCCGTCGATCAGACGCATGCGGATCGTCTCCGGCGCGTGGTGCTCGTTGCGGGTGGTAAAGCGGCTGCGCACGCCGCGGTAGTCGATCTCCAGCGTGGCCTCCACCGCGCCGTCGGGCGGATGGCGCACGCGCGCGCCCGCGCACCACGGCAAGAACTGCGGGTAGGACTTGATGTCGGCCACCAGCCCGTACATCTGGGCGGCCGAATACGGCACGAGGACCGAGCGTTCGACGCGGTGCATGGGGGCCAAGGATAATGCGCGCCATGAGCATCGTCGAAAACAAGAAGGCGTGGCACGACTACACGATCGAGGAGCGCTTCGAGGCCGGCCTGGCGCTCGAAGGCTGGGAGGTCAAGGCGATCCGCGCCGGCCAGGTGCATCTGAAAGAGGCCTACGTGATCCTGCGCGACGAGGAGGTGTTTCTCTTCGGCGCGCACATCACGCCGCTGAAGACCGCGTCCACGCACATCCAGCCCGACCCGATCCGCACGCGCAAGCTGCTGCTGCGCGCCGAGCAGATCCGCAAGCTGATCGGCAAGGTCGAGCGCGCCGGCTATGCGCTGGTGCCGCTCGACCTGCACTACGCCAAAGGGCGAATCAAGCTGGAGATCGGCCTGGCCAAGGGCAAGCGCCAGTACGAGAAGCGCGACGCGCAGCAGGAGCGCGACTGGAAGCGCGAGCGGTCGCGCCTGCTCAAGCAGCGGGTCAAGCGCTGAGCCAGCGCCCCGCTTTGGCCAAGCGTTGCAGCGCCGGAAAGTCGGCCGCGCCCTGCCGTCGCGCGTCGGGCAGCAGGCGCGCGGCCAGCAGCGCGGTGGCCAGCGCATCGGCGGCGGCCGAATGGCGCTCAACGACCGGGATGCCGTAACGCGCGAGCCACTCGTCGAGCGCCTTGGCGCGCGCCTTGGGGTCGAGCGCGGGGGCGAGTTCGGCCAGATCGAGCCAGGGGTTGTCGAACGGCTGGTTGACGAAGACCTTGACCGCGCGCGCCAGAAAGCCGCGGTCGAACGGCGCGTGGAAGGCAACGATCGGGCTCGTGCCGACGTAGTCGAGAAAGGCGCGCGTGGCGGCCGGCGGATCGACGCCGGACAACTGGGCCTGCACGCCGATGCCATGCACGAGGATGTTCTGCTTGCCACTGGCGGCCTGCTGGCGCAGCACGATTTCCAGACTGTCCGCCGGGCGGACGCGGCCGTCGGCCCCGATGGCCACCGCGCCGATGGACAGCAGTCCGTCGCTGGCCACGTCCATGCCGCTCGTTTCCACGTCGACCACGACCCAGCGATCCGCCGCCGCCGCAGGCCCGCCGCCGAAGAGGCGCTTCAAACCAGCCAGCATCTCAGCCGGGAAAGTCGAGTTCCAGCCGCTGCTGGATGCGCCGCGCCTGGCGGAACGCTTCCTTGACGATGCGCCGGTCGAGCGGCGACAGGCGCGCGGGATCGACCAGGTTCGGGTTGTCGTCGGTTGCCGCCGCTCCGCCCTCGGCGCGCCAGTGCTGGGCGCGCAGCCGCAGCAACTGGCAGAACTCGAACGCGTCGGCCCACGCGTTGGCGTCCTCGGCCGGCAGGCGGCCGGCCTGCGCCAGTTGCCGCAGCCGCCGGTCGGTATTGCAGTCCTCGACCCCGGCGGCCAAGGCCCAGATGCGCGCGGCATCGACGAAGGGCACGGTGCCGTGCAGTTTGAGATCGATCGGCGCCTTGCCCAGTTCGTCGCCCAGCAGGCGGTCGAACACGGTTGGCGCCGCCGGTGCGCGGTTGCGCAACGCGTTGTCCGACATCTGCTTGAGGAAGCGCTTGTTGCCCGCCGCCCGCTGCACCACCGCCGCGCGCAGCGTCTGCGCCAGCGCCTTGTGGCCGAAGATGCCGCGGAAGTCGAAGAAGACGCTGGCGTTGAGCAGCGCCTCGGGGCTGCCGCGGTCGATCCAGTCGGCAAAGATCTCGGCCCAGTGCTCGGCGCTCAGGCACCAGCGCGGGTTGCGCGCCATGATGTCGCCCTTGCACAGCGGAAAGCCGCAGTCGGCGAGCGCCCGGTTGACCCAGTCGGCGAGCTCCAACATCGGCGCGGCCTGCTGCTGCGTGGCGTCGAACAGGATGCCGTTGTCCTGGTCGGTGGCGATGGTCTGCTCGCCCCGCCCTTCGCTGCCCAGCGCCAGCCAGCAGAAGCTCGTCTCGGCCACGCCAAAGCGGGCGCAGGCGAGCGTCAGCAGCCGCGCGGTCAACTGGTCATTCAGATGGCTGATCACCCGCGTCATCTGCGCCGCGGCGACTCCTTGAGCGACCAGGTGG
>JAJTHJ010000359.1 GCA_021298875.1 Burkholderiales bacterium
ACAGTGGTTAAAGCCGCTCGCCTCGGGCGCGATGCTCGGCTTTTTCTGCCTGACCGAGCCGCATGCCGGGTCGGACGCCGCCGACCCGCGCACGCGCGCCGTGCGCGACGGCGGCGACTGAGTGATCGACGGTGTGAAGCAGTTCATCACCAGCGGCAAGCATGCGGACGTGGCGATCGTCTTCGCGGTCACCGACAAGGCGGCCGGCAAGTGCGCGATTTCCGCCTTCATCGTGCCGACCGCCACAGCCGGCTACACGGTCGCGCGGCTGGAAGAGAAGATGGGGCAGCACTCGTCGGACACCGCGCAAATCCTCTTCGAGCGGGTGTGCGTGCCGGATGCCTACCGGATCGGCGACGAAGGCGCGGGCTACAAGATCGCGCTTTCCAGCCTGGAGGCCGGCCGCATCGGCATCGCCGCCCACGCGGTCGGCATGGCGCGCGCCGCCTGCGAGGCCGCGCGCAAGTACGCGGACGAACGCAGCGCCTTCGGCAAAGCGTTGATCGAGCATCAGGCGGTAGCCTTCAAGCTGGCGGAAATGGCTACCCAAATCGAAGTCGCCCGCCAACTGGTCTGGCACGCCGCCGCACTGAAAGATGCGGGCGAGCCGTGCCCGACGCAGGCCTGTATGGCCAAGCTCTACGCCAGCGAAATGGCCGAGCGCGTGTGTTCCGACGCGATCCAGATCCACGGCGGCTACGGCTACGTGGCGGACTTTCCGGTCGAGCGCATCTACCGCGACGTGCGCGTGTGCCAGAGCTACGAAGGCACCGGCGACGTACGGAAGATGCTGATTGCGCGCGGCTTGTAAGCGGACGGAGGGGCGACCGTGAACGGCCGGGGCGCGGAATGGATCCGCGTCAATTTCCGCTTTGCCGCGATTCTCGCCATCGCTGCAGGGGTTGTCGGCTGGCTTGTCGGATTCGCCGAGCCGCGAACGCCATCCCTCGGACTGCTTCCGAGCGGCGTCACCCGCCGAGCCGCGATTCTTCTCGCGGGCGACTGGGCGTATCAAGCGCTGGCCGGCGCCACTGCACTTGGTTGATCGCTGGGACGCTTGTTGCCCGCCTAAGGTCAGCGGATGGCAGCGTTCGCTCTTGGACCGCTGTTTCTCCTGCCCCAAGTCGTGGTGGGTTGCATCTACATGATGGACGAACCGGAAATGCGGGTGCCGAAGCTCGCGGTAGTGCTCGCCGCATATCTCGTCCTTGCCATGACCCTGGTTGCGTTTCGCCCCAGGGACGAGTACGACGCCAGCCAATGGACTCCGTCGGCCGAGCGACGCGATGCTGACTCCCGCTTCAGCACGACGCTGCGGCGCTCACCCAGAAGCCCGGCCTGCGCGCACCTTTGTCCCGGAAGCGGACTCGATCTGCGCGGCCACACCTAGCGCCCACGGCAGCACGATTTTGTCGAACGCCTTACGCGCGCCGCGGTCGAGCCAGTCGTCGGGCAGCGCGCGGTCGAGCCATTGCGCGGCGATGCCGTACACGATCGTAAACAGCGCCAGCGCCGTTTCCAGCGCACGCTGGCGGCCCGCCACCGCCGGCGCCAGCGGCGAGTCGGCAAGTGCCTGCGCCAGGCCCTGCGCATAGCGCGCGAAGCTGGCATAGCCGGCGCGCCAGCAGTCGTACACCGCCGCTTCGGTCGCGTTGCTCGAGGCGGGCAGATCGAGCGGCGCAAGCGGGTTGAAGTCCGGCTCGGCCACGGTTTGCGCGCGAGTCTCGAACATCACTACGGCATGCGCCGGGTGCGCGCGGACGAAGCCCAAAAAGTCGGCCACGCAGGAGGCCAGCCGCGCCTGCCAGTCGGCACCGCGGAAGCTCGCCGCGGTCATCCCGTCGAGTTCGGCAAAGCCTTCGCGCGCCGCCTCGGCCGTCAACTGGTCGAGGCTTTCGAAGTGCCGGTACGGTGCCGCCGGCGACACGCCCACCGCGCGGCACAGATCGGCGAGCGTATAGGTGCCCGGCCCCTGCTTCAGCGTCAGGGCCAACGCCGCATCGATCAACGCCCGCCGCAGGTCGCCATGGTGATAACGGCCGCGCGCCGCCGCGGCGCGGCCCCGCGCCTGACGCCGCCCGGCCACGCCCTGTTTCGGCGTACTTGACATCTTCGCCTCCTTGCTGCTCTAATGCAAATGTAAATAGTATTCACATTAATTGGCAAGCCCGCCGGCGTGACGTCCGGCCTCTCCCTCGCCTCCCGCCCGCCCGCTCCCGTTGCCCGCTCTCGACTCCCGACTTCGCTCTCCCGACCCGCCATGTGGCAAATCGCCCTCAAGATGCTCACCGGCGACCGGCTGAAGTACTTCGGCCTGATCGCCGGCATCGCTTTCGCTGCGCTGTTGATCGTGCAGCAGGCGTCGATCTTGGTCGGTTTCATCCGCCAGACCGGCGCGTTCATTCGCGACACCGCGCAGGCCGACCTGTGGTTGATGGACCCGCAGGTGCGCTTCTCGCAAGACCCGGTGCCGATGCGCGACACGGTGGCGCAACTGGCGCGCGGGGTGGAGGGTGTGCAGTGGGCGATCCCGATGTTCCAGGGCTACACGCGCGGCAAACTGCCCGACGGCACGCGCTTCACGCTGATTCTGGTGGGGCTGGACGACGCGACGCTGATGGGCGGCCCGCCCGAGATGGTGCAAGGCCAGCTGCGCGACCTGCGCAACGACCGCGCGGTGCTGATCGACGCCGTGTCTTCGCCCGAGAAGCTGCTGATGAAGCAGGCCGGCGGCCGGGCGCTGACCGTCGGCGACCGCTTCTCCGTCAACGACAACGAGGTCCAGATCGTCGGCAGCTACGAGGGGCGGCGTTCGTTTTTCTGGGAGCCGGTGGTCTACACGACTTACTCGCGCGCGCTGACGCTGGTGCCGCCGGAGCGCAATCAACTGTCCTTCGTGCTGATCCGGCTCGCGCCCGGCGCGGATGCGGCCAAGGTGCGCGCCGCGCTGGAGACGCGCACCGGACTGATGACGCTGACCAACGAGGAGTTCATCGCCCGCACCGCCGATTACATCAGCACCGAAACCGGCATCGTCATCAACTTCGGCATGGCGATCGCGCTCGGCTTTTTGATCGGCACGCTGGTGGCCGGGCAGACTTTCTACAATTTCACGCTCGACAACCTGCGCCACTACGGCGCGCTGAAGGCGATGGGCGTGACCAACGGCCGCCTGGCCGGCATGGTGCTGTTGCAGGCGATGGTGGTCGCGGCGCTCGGCTACTGCATCGGCGTGGGTCTGGGCGCGGCGAGCGGCAAGGCGATGGAAAGCGCGGGGCTGGCGTTTTCGATGCCCTGGCAGATCCCGGCGATCACTGCCGCGGCGATCCTGTCGGTCAGCGCCATCGCCGCGATGCTGTCGCTGCGGCAGGTGTTCCGGCTGGAGCCGGCCGTCGTGTTCAAGGGTTGACGATGAACGACACCGCCACCACCGCCGTGCGCGTCTCCGGCCTGACCAAGCGCTTCGGCACCGGCGAAGCCGCGGTGCTCGCGCTGCGCGGCATCGACCTCGAAGTGCGCACCGGCGAACTGCTGATGCTGGTGGGCCCGTCCGGCTGCGGCAAGACCACACTGATCTCGGTGCTGGCCGGGATCATGGACAAGACCGAGGGCGCGCTCGACGTGCTCGGTGTCGATCCCGGCGCGCTCAAGGTCGACGACCGCACGCGCTGGCGCGGCGCCAACATCGGCTTCGTGTTTCAGGCGTTCAACCTGATGCCGGCGCTGACCGCCGCGGAGAACGTGTCGATTCCGCTCCTGATCCGCAACGTGCCGCAGGCCGAAGCGCTGCGCCGCGCGCGGGCGATGCTGGAGCGGGTGGAGCTGGCCAATCGCGTCGACGCGCTGCCGGCGCAGTTGTCCGGCGGGCAGCAGCAGCGGGTGGCCATTGCCCGCGCGCTGGTGCACGAGCCGCAGCTCGTGGTGTGCGACGAGCCCACTTCCGCGCTCGACCAGGAGACCGGCCACCACGTGATGGACATCCTGCACGGCATGACGCGCGGGTCGCGCCGCACGCTGATCGTGGTCACCCACGATGCGCGCATCTTTGGCTTCGCCGACCGTATCGCGCGGATGGACGACGGCCGCGTGGTCGCCGTCGAAACCGGTGCCGGCAACACACACTGAACGGAGCGCGACAATGAAAATCCCCCTGTCCAACCTGATCGTCGGCGCGCTCGCGCTGGCGGGCCTGGGCACGATGGTCACCATCGTCGCCGCTGGCGACAAGTCCTATCCGGTCGCAGCCCCCGTCGCCGCACCGCCGGCCAAACCGTTCCCGCACGTCGTCTCCGGCGCCGGGCTGATCGAAGCCGCGAGCGAGAACATCGCGGTGGGCACGCCGCTGCCGGGCGTGGTCGAGCGGGTATTCGTCACGGTCGGTCAACAGGTCAATGCGGGCGAGCCGCTCTTTGCGCTCGACCAGCGGCAGGTCGATGCCGAGATCGCCGCCCGCGCCGCCGCGGTCGAAGTCGCGCGCACCCGCATCGGCGAATTGCAGGCGCTGGAGCGCGAAGCGCAGGATCAACTCGCCAAGGTGCGCGACCTGCCCGATGCGCGCGCCGTGTCGCGCGAGGAAATCGTCCGCCGCGAGATCGCCGTGCAGGCGGCCGCCGCCCGCGTGAAGGCGACGCAAGCGGCACTGGTGCAGGTACAGGCCGAGCTCGCCGCCGCGCGCACCGAGAAAAGCCGCCTCACCGTGCGCGCGCCGATCGCCGGCGAGGTGCTGCAACTGAACCTGCGCGCCGGCGAGTTCGCCAGCCCCGGCGGCCCCACGCCACTGCTGGTTCTGGGCGACACGCGCACGCTGCACGTGCGGGTGGACATCGACGAGAACGACGCCTGGCGCGTCAAGTCCGGTGCCAAGGCGGTGGCCTACGTGCGCGGCAGCAGCGACTTGTCCACGCCGGCGCAGTTCGTGCGCTTCGAGCCGCTGGTAATTCCCAAGCGCAGCCTCACCGGCAACTCCGCCGAGCGCGTGGATACGCGGGTGCTGCAAGTGCTGTTCGCCTTCCCGCGCGAGAAGCTGCCGGTCTACGTCGGCCAGCAGATGGACGTGATGATCGAGGCGCAGCCGGTGGGTGGAGGCAAAAATGGCTGACGTTCCGCGCCTCAGTTGCGCAACCCGTAGCCCGGATGCAGGAGCGCAGCGACGCAATCCGGGATCGGTGCCCGAGGTCGCTGTCGGCCCCGGATTTCGCTTCGCTTCATCCGGGCTACTCGCTGTTGCCGCCCTGCTGCTCACCTCCTGCGCCAGCATCCAACCGCAACCCGCAGCGACCACCCAGCCGGCGCTGCCAGGGCAGTACGACCCGCCGCTCGCGACCACGCCCGCCGCCCAGCAGGCGCGCTGGTGGGGGCAACTGCAAGACCCGCAACTCGATGCGTTGATCGTTCGCGCGCTCGCGGCCAACCGCGACGTGCAGACGGCGGCCGCGCGAATCGCCGAGGCGCGCGCGCTGGCCGCGGCGGTCGATGCGCGCGCACAGCCGCAGCTGAGCCTCGGCGGTTACTTCACGCGCGACCGGCAGAGCGAGAACGGCCGCTTCGGCGCGCTGTCGCCCAACCCGGCCAACGAGCGGCGCCTGGGCTTCGACGCCAGTTGGGAGATCGACGTCTTCGGCGCCATCGCGCGCCGGCAGGACGCCGCGCGCGCCGACGTGCAGGCGGCCGCGGCGCAAAGCGGCGCGGTCGCGGTCAGCGTGGCCGGCGAAGTCGCCGCCACCTATGTCGATCTGCGCGCCGCGCAGGCGCAGCAGGCCGCGTTGCGCGAACTCGTGGACGCCGCGCGCGGCATCGAGCAACTGGTTGCCGCGCGCGAGAAGGCGGGGTTGGCGACCGCCTTCGACCGCCTGCGCGCCGAGCAGCAGGTGCTGGTCACCGTAGCCGAACTGCCGCTGGCGCTCGCGCGCGAGCAGACCGCCGCGCGCCGGCTGGGCGTGCTGATGGGCGGCGACTCGCAAACGCTGCTCACCGAACTCGCGCCGCCCAAGCCGCTGCCCGCTGCGGTGCCGACCCTGCCCGCTGCGGTGCCGGCCGCACTGCTCGACCGCCGGCCCGATGTGGTCGCGGCCGAAGCGCAGTGGCGCGCCACGCTCGCCCGCGTGGCCGCAGCGCAGGCCGACCAGTACCCGCGCTTCTCGCTCGGCGCGGCACTCGGCCTGCTGTCGATCGCGCAGGGCAATTTCTTCGACGCGGCGAGCGCCGCCTGGAACCTCACCGCCGCGCTGCGCGCGCCGCTGTACGCGCCGGAACTGGTCGCCGCGGTCGACGTGGAGCGGGCGCGGGCCGAGCAAGCCGCGCTCGGCTACCAATCGGCGGCGATCAACGCCGCGCTCGAAGTCGAACAAGCCGCGCTGCGTCTGCGCCGCGCGCAGGAGCGCGAGACGCAACTGGCCGCGGCACTCGCCGCCGACGTCGAAGCGCTTTCGCTCGCGCGCATCCGCTACGAGCGCGGGCTGACCGACTTCCTCGCCGTGCTCGACGTAGTGCGCAGCCGCTCGCAGGTCGAGCAGCAGTGGGTCGAGGCGCGCGCGCAGACTTTCGTGCAGTTCGTTGCGCTGAACAAGGCGCTGGGCGGCGGTTGGGACATCACGACCATCGCGCTTTATGGCCAAGGCAAACAACCATGAAAGCCGCGCCCCTCGCATTGACCTTTGCCCTGCTCGCCGTCGGCACCGCGCAAGCGGCCGAGGGCGACAAGCCCGCGCGCCCGTGGAACCTGGAACTCGGCGTCGGCGCGTCGTACGAGCCCAACTACAGCGGCGCCAATGCGTCCAGCCCGCGTCTGCTGTTGTGGGCGAGCGGCGAGTACGCGACCCGGGATTGGGGCACGTTGGCGCTCGACAGCGGCTCGCTGACGCTCGACCCGCAACTGCGTTGGACCTTTGGCGACGACAGGACCTGGGGGCTCGGCCTGCTGCTGGGCTACCGCGCCGGCCGCAGCGACAGCGACCCGGGATTGATCGCCGACAACGGCAGCGACCGGTTGCAGGGCATGGGCAGCGTGAGCGCCGCCGTCGATGGCGGCGTGCAGGGCTGGGCCGCCGTGTTCGGTGTGCCGGTGTTCGCGCAGTTGCGCTCCGCGCTGGGCGGCGACCAAGGCACGCTCGGCGTGCTCGGCATCTACCTGCCGCTGGAGCCGACCCGCGAGTTCACGCTGACCGTGCTGCCGAGCGTCGCCTGGGCCAATGGCAAGCAGATGCAGGCGCTTTACGGCGTCACCCCGGTGCAGAGCGCAGCCAGCGGCTTTACCGCCTACAGCGCCGGCGCCGGCTGGCAGAACGCGGCGCTGGAGATCGACGGCGACTGGAAGATCGCCGGGCCGTGGCATCTGGTGGGCGGGGTGGCTTACCAACGCTTGCTCGGCAACGCCGCCGACAGCCCGCTCGTGCAGGGCAAGAACCAGTGGAGCGGTTTGGTCGGCCTGTCCTGCAAGTTCTGAAAGCGATCCCGATGCTCACGCTCGAGCCCGTGCTGGCTGCGCTCGCGCTGCTCGCAGCCACGGCCGTACAGGCCGCGCCCGACCGGGTGTGCGGTCGTTGGCTGACCGAAGACAAACAGGGTACGGTGCATGTGTACTTCGAAGCCGACGGCAAACTTGCCGGCCGCATCGTCGCCGGCTCGGGGCCGAATGAGCGCGACGACAAGAACCCCGACCCGGCGCAGCGCGGCCGCCCCCTGCTCGGCCTGAAGCTGATGCAAGGCTTCAGCCGCGACGGCGACGGTTGGCGCGGCGGCGAGATCTACGACCCCGACGAAGGCAAGACCTACCAGGCCACCGCGCGCCTGTCCGACAAGGACGCGAACCGCTTGCTGCTGCGCGGCTACGTCGGCGTGCCGATGTTCGGCCGCACCGAAGAGTGGACGCGCGAACCCGCGCCCGCCGGCGATCCGTGTCGCGATCCCGGCGCGGGATGACAACGGCGCGCAGCAGCCGGCAGGCGCTTCGCCTCGACGGAACGGGCATCTCACCGATCGTCGCGAGGGCAGCGTCGCAGCGGCCTCCCCGGCTCGCTTGTCGCAAACTGCAAAGAAAAAGGCGCCCGCGGACAAGCCCGCGGCTGGGCGGCTGGTTAATCTCTGCTGTTGTCGGCCTTGTGCCCGGCGCGCAATCCCGGGCGACGTTCGATCCCGCGGGTGCTCCGGTTTACCCCATCAGAGGACGCCTCGATGTTTACCAAGACCACTTCCCTGTCCCTCGTCGCCACGGCGCTGCTCGCCGCTGCCGCCCCGGCAACAGCGCAGGACGCCTCGCCCTGGCGCTTCAGCGCCGACGCCTATTACGGCGGCCAAGGCGACTCCGATCTCGACAAAGGGGGGCAGGTCGGCCTGACCTTCGGCGGCATCGGCCTTGGACTGAACTACGCTCCGGGCCGCGATTGGTCGGTCGGGCTGCGGCTGAACGCGACGCGCTACAGCTACGACTTCTCCGGCACCGGCCCGATCGCCTCACTCGAGCCGTGGAGCGACGTCAACACCACGACGCTTGGCCTGCCGGTGTTCTACGCGTTCGACCAGAACTGGAGTCTCTACGCGCAAGCGATCGTGCAGAACTCCGGCACCAAGGACGCCGATCGCGGCGAGTCGGGCGTCTACGGCGGCTTGGCGGCGATCAACTATGCCTTCGCCCCCAATCGCCGCATCGGCCTGGGTGCGGGCTACTTCACCGGCCTGGAGGACGACCGCGTCGTCCCCTTGGTGCTTGTCGATTGGCATTTCGACGAGAACTGGCGCCTGGCCAATCCTCTGCCCGCGGGGCCGGCGGGCGGCGCCGGCCTGGAGCTGGTGCGCAACCTCGGCACCGGCTGGGAGGCCAGTATCGGCGGCGCGTATCGCACGCTGCGCTTCCGGCTCGACGAGAATCTGGCGGCAGCACCCAACGGGATCGGCCAATACTCGGCCGCGCTCGCCTTTGCCCGGGTGCGCTACAACTTCAGCCGCGACGTGTCGCTGGACTTCTATGCGGGCGCCGACTTCGGCGGCGAGATCAAGCTGATCGACGCCAACGGGAACGATCTGCGCACCGACAACCTGTCCACGGCGCCGCTGCTGGCGATTTCGCTGACCGGGCGGTTCTGAGCGGTCCGGAAGGCATCGTAGGCAGTGTCCCGCGGCCGAACCGAGCCGCGCATTCCGGCGGCGGGGTCCGGCAAGCAGCGCAGACGCGGGCTACCGGCGCGCAGCCGACGTGCTCTTGCGCTCTGCGCGCAACCCCGACGCGCGGCAAGCGAGTAGCATCGCTGGCGCCGTGCTTGCCGACCCTGCCCAACGCTTCTCCAACCGCGCCGATGCCTACGTGGCGGGGCGTCCGGGTTTTCCGGCGGCGCTGGTTGCGCATCTTCTGGCCGCCGGCGCCTTTGGGCCGGGCGCGACCGTCGTCGATCTCGGTGCCGGCACGGGGCTTTCGGCCGAACCCTTCCTGCGCGCCGGCTGCTCCGTGATCGGCGTCGAGCCCAACGCGGCGATGCGCGCGGCGGGCGAGGCCTACCTGGCGGGCTTTGCCGGCTATCGCGCCGTCGACGGCACGGCCGAGGCGACCACGCTGCCGGCCGGCTGCGCACAACTGCTCATTGCCGGGCAGGCATTTCACTGGTTCGACCCGCTCGCCGCGCGGCGCGAGGCGCTGCGCGTGCTGGCCCCCGGCGGCTGGGCCGCGCTGTTCTGGAACGAGCGCGAGCACGACAGCGGCTTTGGCGCCGGCTATCAGCGGCTGTGCGTCGAGTTCGGCCCCGAGCACACGCAGGTGCGCGACCGTAACAGCGACTTCTCCACGGTGGCCGCATTCTTTGGCGGCGAAGCGCCGCCGCCCCTGCACTTCGCGCACTCGAAGTTTGTCGATCGCACACAGTTGGCGGCGCAGGCGGCTTCGACCTCGTACCTGCCGGCGGCCGGTACACCGCAGTACGCAAGGCTGCGCGCCGCGCTCGATGCGTTATTCGACGCGCACGCCACCGACGACCGTGTCGAAATGCGCCATATCTGCCGCTTGCACGCCGCCCGCCTTTCGTAAAGGACTGCTCCCGTGGCAAAACCGATCGAGTTCTACTTCGACTTCTCCTCGCCTTACGCCTACCTCGCCTCGGAGAAGATCGAGGCCATCGCCACCAAGTACGGCCGCACTGTCGCGTACAAGCCGATCCTGCTGGGGGCGATCCTCAAGACCCTCGGCGGCGCGCCGCTGTCCGAGATTCCGCTCAAGGGCCCGTACAGCAAGCTCGACATGGAGCGCAGCGCGCGCTACCTGGGCGTGAAGCTCGCGCTGCCTACGCCGTTTCCGATCGCTACGCTAACGGCGGCGCGCGGGCTGCTGTGGCTGCAAAGCCAGGGCTCGGCCAAGGCGGTGTCCTGGGTGCACAAGGTGTTCCGCGCGTACTTTGTCGATGGCAAGAACGTCTCCGAGCCTCAGGTGCTGGCCGAACTGGCGAGCGAGATGGGCATCGACGCGGCAGCACTCGCCGCCGGCTGCCAGGAGCAGCCGATCAAGGACAGATTGAAGGCGCTCACCGACGAGGCGCTGGCGCGCGGCGTCTTTGGCGCGCCGTTCGTGTTCATCGACGATGAGCCGTTCTGGGGCGCGGACCGGCTGCCGCAGATCGAGCGCACGCTCGAGCGGGGGCCGATCTGATGCGCCCGCTCGCGACCCACCTGGCGCCCTATCGGGTCTACGGCGATACAGCCAGCGGCAACTGCCACAAGGTCAAGCTGGCGCTCGATCTGCTCGGGCTGCCGTATCGCTGGCACGCGGTGGACGTGCTCGGCGGTGAGACGCGCACGCCGGAGTTTCTCGCCAGGAACCCCGGCGGCAAGGTGCCGGTGCTGCAAATCGACGACCACACGTTTCTGCCGGAGTCCAACGCGATCCTCTGTTACCTCGCCGATGGCACGCCGCTTTGGCCGGGCGACCGTTTGCAGCGCGCGCGGGTCTTGCAGTGGCTGTTCTTCGAGCAGTATTCGCACGAGCCGTACATCGCCGTGGCGCGCTTCATCCACGTGTATCTGCACCAGCCCGAAGATCCGCGGCTGCCCAACCTGATCGCGCGCGGCAACGTGGCGCTGGCGGAGACGGAGCGGCATCTCGCGGCGCAGCCGTTCTTCGTTGGGGATGCACTGACCATCGCCGACATCGCGCTCTTCGCCTACACGCACAAGGCGCACGAGGGCGGCTTCGACCTGGCGCCGTATCCGGCACTGCGGGCGTGGCTCGCGCGGTGTCTGGCGGTGCCGGGGATGAGCGAGATGCCCGGTCGGTAAGCTCGCGCCTCGCTTGCCCCCACCCCAGCCCTCCCCGCGGGCGGGGGAGGGCGCCACCGTCGTGAAACGCCAACCCGCCCTGCCTTTCGTTCTCATCACGGTGCTGCTGGACGTGATGGGCTTTGGCCTGCTGCTACCGGTGTTGCCGGCGCTCGTCGGCGAGTTCACCACGAGCCGCGACGCGCAGACCTACTGGTACGGCGCAATGATCGTCGCCTTCGGCCTCACGCAGTTCATCTGCGCACCGACGCTCGGCGCGCTGTCGGACCGCTACGGCCGGCGGCCGGTGCTGCTGCTGTCGATCGTCGGGCTGGGGACGATGTTCCTGCTCTCGGCCTTCGTGCAGTCGGTCTACGCGCTGGTGGCGCTGCGCGTGCTGGGCGGGATGCTGGCGGCCAACTTCTCGGTGGCCAACGCCTACGTGGCCGACATCACCACGCCGGAAAACCGCGCCAAAAGCTTCGGCATGATCGGCGCGGCGTTCGGCATCGGCTACATCGTCGGGCCGATGGTCGGCGGCTTTCTCGGGGCGATCGATGTTCGCCTGCCGTTTTACTTCGCGGCGGGACTGTCGTTCGTCAACTTTCTGTACGGCGCGCTGGTGCTGCCGGAGTCGCGGCCCGCGGAGGTGCGCGCACGCGAGCGGCGGCCGCTGACGCTGGCGCGGTTAAACCCCATCGGCTCGCTCACCGGGCTGGCGCGGCTGCGCGGCGTCGGCGCGTTGGTGGCGGTGATCGGGCTGGCGAATCTGGCGCAGTTCATCCTGCACGGCACCTGGGTGCTGTACACGAACTTCCGCTTCGACTGGGGCCCGCGCGAGACCGGGCTGTCGCTGTTCGTGGTCGGGCTGATGGCCGCCATCGTGCAGGGTGGCTTGCTCGGCGTGCTGCTCAAGCACCTCGGCGAGCGGCGCGTAGTGCTGCTGGGGCTTCTGTCCGGCACGCTGACCTACATCGCCTACGGCCTGACCACGGTCGGTTGGCTGATGTACGTGTTCATCGCCGCCAACGTGTTTGCGTTTGCGGTCGGGCCGGCGCTACATGCGATCGTCTCCAAGGCCGCGCCGCGCGCCGAGCAGGGGCTGGCGATGGGCGCGCTGTCGTCGTTGAGTTCGCTGCTGGCGGCCGCCGCGCCGCTGCTGGGTGCACCGCTGCTGGCCGAGGTGAGCCACTACCCGCAGAACGACTGGCGCATCGGCGCGCCGTTCTTTCTGTCCGCCGCGCTGTCGGCGGTGGCGCTGGTGCTGGCGGCGCGGCACTTTGCCCGCCGCGCCGCCGGCGCAACGTATACGTCGACGTCTTGACCGTGCAAGTGCTGCCGAAACTGTCTACAGGATGTTGTAGACCCAGCCGATCGCGTGCAGCGCCTCGACGGCGGTCGGCGCTTTGGACAGCCCGCCGGCGCCGGCGACCGGTGTCATCGTGCGCTTGCCGGCGTCGTAGCGGCAGACGCCGGCCACGTGCATCGCCTGATCGGCACCGACGAAGCTTTCGCAGGTGTTGGCGATCACCGGCTCGGCCGGCGGCGGCAGGCCGCGCGACCGCGCGGCAATCGCGGCGGCGCAGACCTTGCCCGACTGGCTGGCCATGTGCGCCGACTTGGGCAGCCCCGGCGCCGAGGCGATCGAGTCGCCCAGCACGCGGATGCCGGGTACCACCGTCGATTCATGCGAGAGGAAGTCCACCGGGACCCAGTTGCCCTTGGCCGGCACCAGTCCGGCATCGCGCAACAGCGCTGGGGCGCGCTGCGGCGGAATGACGTTGACCAAATCGGCCGTCACCTTGCCCCGGGCGGCGAAGTCGATCTCCAGGCCGTCGGCGGCAACGGCGGTGAGTTCGGCATTCGGGTCGTAGGTCACCATGCCGGGATAACGCTCACGCCAGAGCGAGAGAAACAAGCCGCGCTTGGCCAGGATGTCCGGGTTGCTGTCGAACAGCAGAATCTTGCCCTTGGGGTTGTTGCGCGACAGGTAGTGCGCGACCAGGCTCACCCGCTCTTACGGTCCCGGCGGACAGCGGAAGGGCGCGCGCGGCACGTGCACGACGACCGTGCCGCCCGGGCGCATCTCCGCCAGCCGGTCGCGCATGCGGGTGATCTGCAGGCCGCCGCTGCGCCAGGCATGCAGCACACGGCCGCTGTCTAGCGCCGGTGCCAGACCGGCGCTGGACTGGGTGGCGAAGTCGATCCCCGACGCCACGACCAGCCGTTTATACCCCACCGCACCGCCACCGACGAGCAGCACCTGCCGCTTGTCGTGATCGATGCGTGCGACGGTGCCGCGCACGAGGCGCACGCCGTAGTCGCTGGCCAGCGCCTCGTGCGTGCGCGCCAGGCTGCGCAGCCCGAAGCCGCCGGCCAGCATCCGGTTGCTCATCGGGCAGGCGACGCAAAAGGCCACCGTCTCGATCCGCGTCACGTCTAGCGCCGGCGCCCACTTCTTCAAATACCGGGCGCAGGTGGCGCCGGCAAAGCCGCCGCCCGCCACGACGACGCGCTCGGCCGCGCGCCGCTGCCCCACACAGCCGGTGCGCACAACGCTGCCCCTGCGGCCAAGACTGCCCGCCGGGCGCGGTTCATTTGCGCACCCGCTCGGGAGGCTGCGCGGCAAAGTACTCGGCGATGGCGACGGGCTCGTCGTCGCGGTAGCCCTTCGCGTGCTGCTGCATCACGTAGGCCGGACGGCTGCCGGTCTTGAAGCCGACCAGCGCCGCCGACAACTCCTTGGCCGGCCGTCCGGCCAGCGGCGGGATGCCGGCCTCGGAGCGGCCACCGGGGCCGTGGCAGGCGTTGCAGGAGGCGGCCTTGAGCGAGATTTCCAACCGGGCGGCGGGTTGACCGACGGCATCGGTCGCCAGCCACGTCGCGATTGCAGCCACCAGTGCGGCACGCGCTCCAGCAAGAGTCATGGGTGGGGCCTTTCGGCAAGTGGGTGACGAGCTTTACTGGCGCGCGCGTGGCCGACCAACCGCACGCGCCCGGTTTGGTGTAGGAGGAAACCCTAATCCACTGAGTGCCGGGTCGCGATGGCCACGTGATCGCCGTTCGGCACCCGGCGCCGCACTACCATCGCCTCTTTGGCGCGATAAGCACGGCGGCCGGCGATGACCATCCTCGACACCAAACTCAACCCCCGCTCCGACGACTTTCGCGCTGCGAGCGATGCGATGCGCGCGCTGGTGGCGGATCTCAAAGCGAAGGTTGCCAAGATCGCCGAAGGCGGCGGCGCCGAGGCGCGCGCCAAGCACACCGGGCGCGGCAAGCTGCTGCCGCGCGACCGGGTGACGCTGCTGCTCGACCCCGGCACACCGTTTCTGGAGTTGAGCCAGCTCGCCGCCTATGGCATGTACGACGATGCCGCGCCCTGCGCCGGCATCATCACCGGCGTGGGCCGCGTGGCGGGGCGCGAGGTCGTGGTCGTGTGCAACGACGCGACGGTCAAGGGCGGCACCTACTACCCGATGACGGTCAAGAAGCATCTACGCGCGCAAGAAGTGGCGCGCGAGAACCGCCTGCCGTGCATTTATCTGGTGGACTCGGGGGGTGCGAACCTGCCCAACCAGGACGAGGTGTTCCCCGACCGCGAGCACTTTGGCCGCATCTTCTACAACCAGGCGACACTGTCGGCCGAGGGCATTCCGCAGATCGCAGTGGTGATGGGCTCCTGCACCGCGGGCGGCGCCTATGTGCCGGCGATGTCGGATGAGTCGATCATCGTGCGCAACCAGGGCACGATCTTCCTCGGCGGCCCGCCGCTGGTGCGCGCCGCCACCGGCGAGGTAGTGAGCGCCGAAGACCTGGGCGGCGGCGACGTGCACACGCGCTTATCCGGCGTGGCCGACCACCTGGCGCGCGACGACGCGCACGCGCTGGCGCTGGCCCGGCGCATCCTCGCCACCACCAATTACGCGAAGCCCGCAGCCCCCGCGCTGCGCGCGCCGCGCCCGCCCAAGCACGACCCGGCGGAGCTGTACGGAATCATCCCCACCGACACGCGCAAACCTTTCGACGTGCGCGAGGTGATCGCGCGGCTGGTGGACGGCTCCGAATTCGACGAGTGGAAGGCGCGTTTCGGCACCACGCTCGTCACGGGCTTCGCGTGGATCGAAGGGATGCCGGTCGGCATCGTCGCCAACAACGGGATTCTGTTTTCGGAGAGCGCGCAAAAGGGCGCGCACTTCATCGAACTGTGCTGCCAGCGCAAGGTGCCGCTCGTGTTCCTGCAGAACATCACCGGCTTCATGGTTGGCTGCAAATACGAGAATGAAGGCATCGCCCGCCACGGCGCTAAGATGGTCACGACGGTCGCCTGCGCGCAGGTGCCGAAGTTCACCGTCATCATCGGCGGCAGCTTTGGCGCGGGCAATTACGGCATGTGCGGCCGCGCCTACAGCCCGCGCTTTTTGTGGATGTGGCCCAACGCGCGCATCAGCGTGATGGGCGGCGAGCAGGCCGCCAGCGTGCTCGCCACCGTGCGCCGCGACGGTATCGAGGCCAAGGGCGGCGCCTGGAGCGCCGAGCAGGAAGAAGCCTTCAAAGCGCCGATCCGCGCGCAGTACGAAACGCAAGGCCACCCCTACTACGCCAGCGCGCGGCTGTGGGACGACGGCGTGATCGACCCGCTGGACACCCGCGCCTGTCTGGCGCTGGGCCTCTCCGCGGCGTTGAATGAGCCGATCGGGGAGACGAAGTTCGGCGTGTTTCGGATGTAGCGCCGCCGCGCAGTATGCCGACGAAGACCCCCGCGCCGCGCTGCATCGTCGTCGCCGGACCCAACGGCGCCGGCAAGACGTCGTTCGCGCGCGAGTTCCTCGGCAGCGAAGGCGTCGTCCACTTCGTCAACGCCGACCTTATCGCCGCCGGCCTGTCG
>JAJTHJ010000289.1 GCA_021298875.1 Burkholderiales bacterium
CCAACTTTTTCATCACCGCGCAGATTCCGCTGGCCGAGGCCATCGTCGCCGCGCACCTGCGCCACGACGGGCAGGCCGCGCGCCGCTACGGGCGGGTGCGCAGCTGGGGTTCGGTGGGCGTCATTGCGCTGGTGCTGGCGGCGGGCATGTTGTGCGACGCCGCCGGCCTGCGTTGGCAGCCGGCGCTGGTGGTGGCGTTGCTGGTACTCGGCGCGGTGGCGGCCTTCATGCTGCGCGAGCGGCGCGTGGCTGAGCCTCAGCACGCGCGCGTGTCGGTGCGCGCGCGGCTGGCCGAGCCGCGGGTGCGCTGGTTCTTCGCCTCGGCGGCGCTGATGGTGTTCGCGCATGGCGCGTACTACACGTACTTCTCGATCTTTCTCGCGCAGCAGGGCTACAGCAAGACGGCGATCGGCTTCTTCTGGGTGGTCGGCGTGCTGGTGGAGGTGGTGTTCTTCTATCTGCAAGGGCGCTTCTTCGCGCGCTTTGGCATCTTTCCGCTGCTGTCGGCGAGCTTCGTGCTGGCGGCGCTGCGGTTTTTCCTGATCGCCGAGTTTGCCGACCTGTGGCTGCTCCTGCTGCTCGCGCAGACGCTGCACGCGGCGAGCTTCGCCGTGCACCATAGCGCCTGCGTGCTGACCGTGCAGCAGTGGTTCCCGGGCGCTGCCGCGGCACGCGGTCAGGCGCTCTACATTAGTCTGGGCTATGGCGCGGGCGGCATGGCGGGCAGCCTCGTCGCGGCGGCCTTGTGGACGCGGCTTGGCGCCGAAGCGGCGTTTCTCGCCAGCAGCGCGGCGGCGGCGCTGGGCTGGTGGGCCGTGCAGCGGGCGCGGGCGGCGGACCGCGCAGCGGTCGCACCGGCGGCGGCGTGAGCGCGATGCGGTCGCGACGGCTGCACTGGCTCGCAGCGTTCGGCGCGGCCCTGCCCGTCGGCTGCCAGACCGTGCAGACCACGCGCGGCGGCGCGGTGGCCGTCGACCGGCCGCAGCAGATGTCGGTGCTGGCGCCGAGCGAGGTGCAGGTGCAGGTGCAGGTGCAGGGCGAAGCGGCGCGCCAGTACGCACAGGTCAAGCAAGGGGCGGCGCAGAAGGGCGCGCTCAACCGCGACGCCAAGCAAACCGAGCGCGTGCGCGCCATCGCGCAGAAGCTGATTCCGCAAACGGCGGTGTTCCGCGACGACGCACCGGCCTGGAAGCGGGAGGTCGTCGTCTTGACCTCGCCGCAGATCAACGCCTGGTGCATGCCGGGCGGCAAGATCGCCGTCTACAGCGGGCTGATCGAGAAACTCCAACTGACCGACGACGAACTCGCCGCGGTGATCGGCCACGAGATCGCGCATGCGCTGCGCGAGCACACGCGCGAGCGAATGGGGCGCGCGGCACCGGTTCAACTGGGTGCGACCATCCTGGGCGCCGTATACGGCACCGGCGCGGGCGACCTGGGCAACCTGTTCGGGCAGGCGATGTTCGTGCTGCCCAACAGTCGCGAGAACGAGCAGGAGGCCGACCGCATCGGCGTCGAACTCGCCGCCCGCGCCGGCTACGATCCGCGCGCCGCCGTCACGCTGTAGACCAAGATGGCGAAGCAAGGCGGCGGGCCGCCGGAGTTGCTCTCGACCCACCCCGCGCAGGCGTCGCGGATCGAAGACTTGAAGGTCTACGCGCAGAGGGTGATGCCGTTGTACGAAAGCGCCAGAACGCGCTGATCGCAAGGAGTCTTGCTGAATCGCACTGGCATAATCGAAAGCTCTCAAAACCGCGATTGAAGACGTCGCCCCGATGGCTCTGCAAACGCTCTACGACAAGCTCTGGTCCGCGCACGAGGTGCACGTGGACGATGACGGCACGACCGTGCTGTACATCGACCGGCACCTGGTGCACGAGGTCACCAGCCCGCAGGCGTACGAGGGGCTGCGGCTGGCGGGGCGCACGCCGTGGCGCGTGTCTTCGATCGTCGCCACCGCCGACCACAACACGCCCACCAACGGCTGGGAGCGCGGGCTGGACGGCGTGGTCGATCCCACCTCGCGCGAGCAGATCGTCACGCTCGACGCCAACATCAAAGCGCATGGCGCGGCGGCGTACTTCCCGTTTCTCGACAGGCGGCAGGGCATCGTGCACGTGATCGGCCCGGAGCAGGGCGCGACCCTGCCGGGCATGACGGTCGTCTGCGGCGACTCGCACACGAGCACGCACGGCGCGCTCGGCGCGCTGGCCTTCGGCATCGGCACCAGCGAGGTCGAGCACGTGCTCGCTACGCAGACGCTGCTCACGCGCAAGTCGAAAAACATGCTGGTGCGCGTCGAAGGCGCGCTGCCCTTCGGCGTCACCGCCAAGGACATCGTGCTGGCGGTGATCGGCCGCATCGGCACCGCCGGCGGCACTGGCTATGCGATCGAATTCGGCGGCAGTGCGATCCGCGCGCTGTCGATCGAGGGCCGGATGACCGTCTGCAACATGGCAATCGAAGCTGGCGCCCGCGCGGGGCTGGTCGCCGTGGACGACAAGACGATCGAGTACGTGAAGGGCCGGCCGTTTGGGCCCAAGGGCGACGATTGGGAGGCCGCGGTCGCCTACTGGCGCACGCTGGCGAGCGACCCCGGCGCGCAATTTGACCGCGTGGTGGAGATCGACGCAACGCGGATCGAGCCGCAGGTCACCTGGGGCACCTCGCC
>JAJTHJ010000079.1 GCA_021298875.1 Burkholderiales bacterium
CGCTCGACCCGGACGACGCTTCGGCGTTGAACAACGCCGGACTGGCCGCCGCCGCGCATGGCCGGCACGCAGAAGCGCTGGGTTACTTCGAGCGCGCGCTCGCCGTCGATCCGCATCTGGCCGTGGCGCAAAGCAACCGCGGCCTCTCGCTGCTGGCCTTGGGGCAGTTGGGGGCGGCGGCCGCCGCGTTTGCGCGGGCGATCGCCATTGAGCCAGACTGCGCCGGTGCGCACGTCAACCTTGGGGTGGCACGCCTGACCGCCGGCCAATACGCAGATGGCTGGCCCGAGTACGAGTGGCGCTGGCGCTTGCCGGCCTTTACCGGCGCGCAGCATCGTTTTGCGGTGCCGCGCTGGCGCGGTGAGGGCTTGGCCGGGCGCACGATTCTGTTGCACGCCGAGCAGGGCTTGGGCGATGCGTTGCAGTTCCTGCGCTTTGCCCGCAGCGTGGCCGATCGCGGCGCGCAAGTGCTGCTGGAGGTGCCTGCCACTCTCTTCGAGCTTGCCCGCAGCCTCGATCCGCGGATTGCCGTGTTCGCCCGCGGCGACGCCTTGCCCGCACACGATTGCCACTGCCCACTGTTGTCCCTGCCCGGTGAGATCGGCATCGAATTGCACAACATCCCCTCTGCGCCCTATCTGCGGGCCGATGTGGCGCGGCGGGCGCTGTGGCGCGAACGGCTCGCGCCGCGTCGGAGTCCGCGTATCGGTCTGGTTTGGGCGGGCAGCCCGTTGCATCCCGACGATGCCGCACGCTCGCTGCCGGCGGCGGCGCTGGCGCCCTTGCTGCGCGCGGTGCCGGCGCAGTGGGTGAGCCTGCAAGTCGGCCCCGCGGCGTCGCAGCGGGCGGCGTTGGGCGCGGGCGTCTTCGATGCCGCGCCCTGGCTCGACAGCTTTGCCGACACCGCGGCGCTGATCGCCGAACTCGATCTCGTGGTCGGCGTGGACACGGCGGTGATGCATCTGACCGGGGCGCTTGGGCAGCCCGGCGCGCTGTTGTTGGCCGATCCGCCCGACTGGCGCTGGCTGCGGCAGCGCACCGACTCGCCTTGGTACCCGAGCCTGCGCCTGTATCGCCAGACGGCGGCCGGCGACTGGGACGGGGTACTCGCGGCCGTCGCCGCCCAGCTGCGCGGCGGTGCGAGCGCGGCGGCGGCCGTTTCTGTGTAATCTGCGGCGCCCGTGCCGTGCGCCGTCGCGGCGCGCGCGCAACGCCGATGGACGATCCTGTAGCCGCTCCCGACCCCTACCGTCCTGCGGCCGCCGCCATGCGGGCGGGCCGCCGGGCCGAGGCCGAGCAGTGGACCCGGCGCGCCCTGGCGGCCGACCCCGATCACGGCGACGCGCTCAACCTGCTCGGCATTCTCGCCATGCAGGCCGGGCGGGTGGCCGAGGCCGAGCCGATGTTTGCGCGCGCCTCGCGCCTCGCGCCGCAGAACGCGTCGTACCGCTCCAACCTGGGTCTGGCCTTGCGCCGGCTGGAACGCTATGCCGAGGCGCGCGCTGCCTGCGCTACCGCCGTCGAACTCGACCCTGGCTTCGCCGAGGGGCACAACAATCTCGGGCTGGTACTGCTGGCGGTCAATGAACCTGCCGCCGCACTCGGCGCGTTCGACACCGCGGTGCGGCTGCGCCCGGACTACGTCGATGCGCTGTACAACCGCGCCGTGGCGCTTGAGGCGCTGGGCCGGCACGGGCAGGCGGCGCAGGCCTACGCGGCCACGCTGGCGCTGCGCGCCGACTATCCCGGCGCCGCGCTGCGCCAGGCCGCGGCGCTGATTCGCGCCGGCAAGGCCGACGAAGCGCTGCCTTTGATTCAGGCGCAGATCGAAGCCGACCCGGACAACGCCGCCGACGCCCGCGACGTGCTGGCCGACGCCCATCTGGCCTTGGCCGAGGCGGCCCTCGGCCGCTCCGGCCACCTGCACTGGAAGCAGCAGCGTTTCGCGCGCGCCAAGCGCGCTTACGAGCGGCTGACGCAGATCGCACCGAAGAACCCTGCCGCGTGGAACGGCGTCGGCCTGGCCTTGAGTTGCCTGGGCGAGCATGCCGCCGCCGAAGCGCCGTTGCGCCGCTCGATCGAACTGCGGCCGGACTACCCCTCGGCCTTGAACAATCTGGCGCTGGCGCGCGCCGCGGCGGGTGCGCACGAGGAGGCGATCGGCCTTTTCGAGCGGGCGATCGGCATCGACCCGAAGTTCGCCGAAGGGCACAACAACCTCGGCGCCTCGCTGATGGCGATCGGCCGCTACGCCGAGGCCGCGCTCGCCTTCGGCCGCGCGGCGACCGTCAAGCCGGACTACGCCGGTGCGCACATGAACCTCGGCATCGCGCGGCTGACGCTGGGCGACTTTGCTGGCGGCTGGCCCGAGTACGCGTGGCGCTGGAAAGTGCCGGAGTTTCCGTCGCCCAAGCGCGACTTCAAGCAGCCGCGCTGGACGGGCGAGCCGTTGGCGGGCCGCACGATCCTGCTGCATGCCGAGCAGGGCGTGGGCGACGCGATCCAGTTCATCCGCTATGCGCCCGTGCTCGCCGCGCAGGGTGCCCAGGTGCTGCTGGAAGTTCCGTCCGAGATGATCGGGCTGCTGCGCGGCTACGACCCGCGCTTTCCGGTGCTGGCGCGGCGCAGTGCGCTGCCGCCTTTCGACCTGCACTGTCCGCTGCTCACCGTGCCGGAGGTGCTCGGTACCGACCTTGCGTCGATTCCCGCCGCTGTGCCGTATTTGAGCGCCGAGGCTGAGCGCCGCGCCGCCTGGCGCGAACGGCTGGCCGACCTGCCCGGTCGCAAGATCGGTTTTGCCTGGGCCGGCAATCCCAAGCACAAGAAGGATGCGCTGCGCTCGGTCGCGGCCAGCGCCTTCGCGCCGCTGCTGGCGGCGCCGCAGACGAGCTGGGTTGCGCTGCAAGTGGGCGCGCGCGCGGCGCAGATCGCCGACCTGCCGCGTGAGCGCGTGTTCGATGCCGCGCCGTGGTTGAAGGACTTTGCCGACACCGCCGCGCTGATTGCCGAACTCGATCTGGTCGTCTCGGTGGACACCGCCGTCGTCCATCTGGCGGGCGCGCTCGGCAAACCCGTATGGGTGTTGATCCCGTTCTGCCCCGACTGGCGCTGGATGCTGGAGCGCGCGGACTCGCCGTGGTATCCGACGATGCGGCTGTTCCGCCAGTCGGCGCCCAACGACTGGGCGCCAGCGTTTGCCGCCATCGAGGCGGCGCTGCGCGCCGGCTAGCGCGCTCGCCCCGCGCGCCACAGCGCAGCCACGAGCAACGCCAGCAGGGCGGCGAAGACCAGCACCGACCACTGCGGGATCGACAGTCCGAGCAGCGTCCAGTTCTGGTGCAGGCAGTCGCCGGCGCCGCGGAAGAGTTTGGGCAGCCAGACCGCCAGCAGAAAGTCGTCGTGAAACCACTCGAACGGCCGCCCGCAACTGAATGAGGCAGGCGGGAACATGGTGAGCCAGGTGTGCCACACGGCGACGCCTCCGCCGGCCAGCGTGGCGACCAGCGCCAGCAAGCTGGCAACGATCTGCGCCACCCGCCCGCGCGCGGCGAGCGCGCCGAGCAGCGCGATGAGGCCGGCCAGCACGAAGCCCACCCGCTGCAACACGCACAGCGGGCAGGGTTCCAGCCCGACCGCGTATTGGAGATACAACCCCGCGCCCATCGCGGCGACGGTGAGCGCAGCGGCCGCGGCGAGCAGCGGTCGCGCGCTGCGGCGGCGGAATACGGCGTTCATCGCGGCGCCGTCCCGCACACCGCGCAACCCGGATCGCGCGGCACGCGCAAGCGGCGCAGGTTCATCGTCAGCACATCGAGCAGCAGCAACTGGCCCACCATCGGCGCGCCGATGCCGGCGGCGAACTTCAGCGCCTCGGCCGCCTGCATCGTGCCGATGATGCCGGTGGCCGGTGCGAAGACGCCCATCACCGCGCACAGTTCGTCTTCGGCATCGCCGGCCGGGAACAGGCACTCGTAGCAGGGCGAGTCCGCGCGCCGCGCATCGAACACCGCCAGTTGTCCGTCGAAGCGGATCGCCGCGCCCGACACCAGCGGCCGGCGGTGGTGCACGCAGGCGCGGTTGACGGCATGGCGGGTGGCGAAGTTGTCGCTGCAATCGAGCACCACGTCGGCCTGCGCCACCTGCGCGTCGATCGCCGCGGCGTCCAGCCGCACGGCAAGCGCCTGCACCTCGACGTCCGGGTTGATCGCCGCCAGCGCCTGCCGCCCCGACTCGGCTTTAGGCTCGCCGATGCGCGCCTTGCTGTGCAGGATCTGCCGTTGCAGGTTGGTGAGATCGACCACATCACCGTCCGCCAGCACGAGGCGGCCAACACCGGCCGCGGCCAGATAGAGCGCCGCCGGCGATCCCAGCCCGCCCGCACCCAGCACCAGCATGGTCGCCGCCCGCAGCCGCGCCTGCCCTTCCACGCCCAGTTCGTTTAACAGGATGTGGCGCGAGTAGCGCAGCAGCTGCGAGTCGGTCAGGTCGGCCATCGAAAGACAACGGGCCGCGCGTTGCGGCTCATCATGCGCTGAAGTGGCGAACAGCTACGACCGTTGATCGACAGTTGGGACACTTGTGCGCCGTTCGCCTCTACCGCACGCCGACGCCCCCAGGGGGCGCCCAGCCGCCGCCTCACTTAGTCGGGAGACTGCGCTCCAGAACCGTGGTTTTGAGATTACCCAATGCGTCCAGCGAGAACACGCGCCAGCGCGTAGCGTGGTGCGTAAACGCTTCTTGCTCCGCCACTCTGAAGCCCGCGCGCACCAGTTCGGTCGCTGCCAATTCGGCCGCCTCATTCGGTGGCGTAGGCACGGTTGGCGGCGCGGTGATGGACACCAGTATCTGGAATTCGTCGTAGAACCAATCGTCCGGACTTTCCCGACTGACCGTTATCTTGAACTCACCAGCCTTGCCGCGGAAATAGTTCCCGCCTGGATAATTGTCGCTAAAGCGCTCTTCCCAATCGGTAACCAGCAACGCGCCGAACACACGGTGTGCAACGGTAGCCAGGGGGTCCGTGGTCGAAAGATATAGTAAGCTCATCGGTGTGCTCGGCTCATGGGGTAAATTTAATATATTGTTCTTTGAGTGCTGGTGCTGTTGATCTAAACGCGGCTGGTTCAATGTCTCGCCCCAATTTTTTAGACCAGTCTTCACTCCACTTTACCAAAGCGGGATACTCCTTAAGTTTATCGGGATGAAAGAAACCCTCTCGACTAGGCCTGGAATTCAAGTGTGATTTGGTGACAATAAACGCATCAATATCGCTTTTGCCCTTGCCTCGGCTATCGAAGTGCTGACCCGTTTTGTTCGGATTCATTGAGTTGTAAGTTGCCGCTGACCCTCGTACCCCAGCCTCCTGTACCTCAATTCGGTCATCTTTGGCAGCTTCGCAGAGCTCTTGCATACACTCGATGAACTGACTCTCGCTCTGGAAGCCCAAGGGGTAGCCGCGCTCTTTTAGCGAGTCGAAGCACGGTGTAACCGCAGCCCGCGACGACGCGGGCGGCAGAGAAGTACGAGGCGGCTTCTCCGGGACGGTCCGCGGCGCTGGAGGGCCAGGCGCGGCGGCGGCAGCGTAACTTAGCCCTCTTCTTGACGGGTCCGGCGCAGCACTGGTCGACGCTGAAGGGCCGGACGCTAACCTGCTTCGATCGGTCGTCGATGGAGGTGGGTCGGGATACTTGCTTTCGTCGGAAGGGCGTCGGTCCAACGGGCTTGCGCCAGACCGCTGCGAAGGGCCGGTCGAAGGCCCCGACGCAGGTCGGGCTAACGTTGTGGTGCTTGAGCTGGCAACGTCGGCCCAGGACTTCTTCGGCGGCGTGCGGGACATGCGCTGTTGGCTCTCGGATCAGTGATGCAAGCGCTCGGTGGGCCGGCGGCCAATCCGTCAGATTTCCACACCGGAGGCACTCACTCGCCTTTTGAGCGCGAAAACCTTGGCCGCAGGGCTCAGATCGGGGTCGTTCAAAATCGACGCCGCCCAAGGCTGACTTTCGAAGCCTGGGCCGTACATGACGAACAAGTCGATGTAGGTGCCGATGTGATCGTCGCGCTCGAAGCCAAACGCGGCAGCCGCCTCCCTCATCCGTTCGATCACGGCGATCTTCCGCGCCTCGTCGTAACCGGCGAAAGCTTGGGGAAACCGCTCGGCAACATACTCCGCGATCCTGCGGTTGCCACGATCACGGGTCAGCTGATCCAGCTTCTGCATCTGCTCCTCGGTAATCCGCAGCATTGCGATACTCCTGTTCCACGATGCGACGCGACATCGCGTCGCTGTCGTTTAGCGCACGGAAGGCAGAATCCGTCCGCAGCGCTATTGAATATCCTAACTACCGTCCTGCTTGCCGCCGCAGATGCCGTCTAATTCCATTTTCACTTCATTTCAGTAGTGTCCGGTTAACTTTCGAACAAAATCAATTGGTTATCGATGGCAGTCTCGTTTCGTACCGCCTCGGATGACGCAAGTGCTTGTTGTAGCGGAATTTTCTCGAACAGCG
>JAJTHJ010000340.1 GCA_021298875.1 Burkholderiales bacterium
CGCCGCGCTGGCCCTGCCGCTTGCCGCCCTTGCCGCCGACGAGCCCAAAAAGCCGTCACCCGCCCAGCAGAAGCAGCAACAGAAGATGGCCGACTGCAACAAACAGGCCGGCGAGAAAAAGCTGGCCGGCGATGAGCGCAAGAAGTTCATGTCGCAATGCCTGTCGGCCGGCGGTGCGCCGGCCGCCGAAGCGAAGACGGACGCAACCCCCCAGCAGCAAAGAATGGCCGACTGCAACAAGCAGGCGGGCGAGAAGAAGCTGGCCGGCGACGAGCGCAAGAAGTTCATGTCCGCCTGCCTGAAGGGGTAGCCCGCGCGGCGCCGGCGACGATGCGCGTCGTTCTCGTCACCGGCATGTCGGGCGCCGGCAAGTCGGTGGCGATCCGGCTGCTGGAAGACCTCGACTACTACTGCGTCGACAACCTGCCGGCGCGTTTTCTGGTCGACGTATGCGCCCACCTGTCGGCGACCGCGCATCGGGAAGTGGCGGTGTCGATCGACGCCCGGTCGGACGCCACGCTGTCTGAATTGCCGGCGCTGATCGAACGGCTGCGCGGCAGCGGGCACTCGGTCGAAGCGATCTTTCTCACCGCCTCGACCGCCGCGCTGGTGCAGCGCTTCTCCGAGACGCGGCGGCGGCATCCGCTGGCGCTGCGCCTGGCGCGCGAGCGCGGCGGCGGCGAGACAACACTGACCGAGGCAATCGAGGCCGAGCGCAGCCTGCTCGAGCCGCTCGACCGCATCGGCCACACCATCGACACCAGCAACCTGCGCCCGCAGGTCCTGCGCCAATGGGTGCGCGACTTCCTCGGCGCGCCGCAGGCGGCGCTGACCCTGGCTTTCGAGTCCTTCGCCTTCAAGAGCGGACTGCCGATCGCCGCCGACCTCGTCTTCGACGTGCGCAACCTGCCCAACCCGCACTACGAGCGCGAGTTGCGCCCGCTCACCGGGCTGGATGCGCCGGTGGCCGACTTCCTCGCCGCCGCCCCGGCCGTGGCGGCAATGATCGACGACATCGCCGCCTTCGTGCAGCGCTGGCTGCCGAGTTACGTGGCCGACGACCGCCATTACCTGACGGTGGCGGTCGGCTGCACCGGCGGACAGCACCGTTCGCCCTACGTGGTCGCGCAACTGGCGCGGCGCTTTGCCGCGCGGGCGCACGTGCTGGCCCGGCACCGGGCTTTGGCGCAAGCCGCATGACGCTGCCAATCTTTGCGCTGAACACGGTGTTGTTTCCCGGCGGCGCGCTGCCGCTGCGCATCTTCGAGGCGCGCTATCTCGACATGGCGCGCGAGTGCCTGCGCGACGGCCAGCCCTTCGGCGTGTGCCTGGTTGCCCGCGGGCGCGAAGTCGGCGGCGCGGCGACGACCGAAGCGGTCGGTTGCACCGCCACCATCGCCGAATGGGACATGCAGCAGCTCGGCTTGCTGCTGGTGCGCGCCGTCGGCGGCACGCGCTTCCGCATCCGCGCGCGCAGCGTGCAGCCCGACGGGCTGCTGCGGGCCGAGGTCGAACCGATCGCCCCCGACGCCGACGGGCCGCTGGCGCCGGCGCATGCCGATTGCGCCGACCTGCTGCGGCGGATCGTCGACGACCTGGACGCGCAGCGAGCCGCACGCCAGGCAAGCGCCGAGCCGCCGGTGCTCGGCGGCCCGCCCTTCGAGCCGCCGCATCGCTTCGACTCGCGCGTGTGGGTCGGCAACCGCCTGTGCGAGGTGCTGCCGGTGCCGCTCGCCGCCAAGCAAAAGCTGATGGAGCTGCCGGACGCCAGCGCCCGGCTGGACATCGTCACCCGCTACCTGAAGCAGCACGCGGTGCTTGAGCCATAGGCGCCAGTTCGACCAGCAGCCGGCGCACGGGTGCCGGCAGCGCGGCAGTGTGCACTTCGCCCCAGCGCAGCCAGCGTGCGCCGGCCGGCAGCGGCACTGCCGCCGGCAGCCGCGCCACGTGCGGCGTGAACGACAGCGTGTAGTGGGTGAACGCGTGCCGGCGCATCGGCAAGGGCTGCGGCGGTTCGCTGCCGCCCAGCCCCGCCAGCGCGCGGTGCAACGCGGCGGCACTGGCGAACTGCGGCAGCGAAAACAAGCCGCCCCAGATGCCCTGCGGCGCCCGCTGCTCGACCAGCACCCGGCCGCGGCAGAGCGCCACCAGCAGGTGCGCCCGCTCGATGCGCAGCGCGCGCGGCGGGCGCGGCGCCGGCAGTTGCGCCACACGCCCGCTGCGCCGCGCCACACAGGTGGCGCGCAGCGGGCAGCGATCGCAGCAGGGCGAGCGGCGGGTGCAGACAGTGGCGCCGAGATCCATCAGCGCCTGTGTGTAGGCCGGCATCGCCGCGGCCGGCGGCAGCAAGCGCTGCGCCCGTTGCCAGAGCGCCCGCTCGACCGGCGCCACGCCGGGGTAGCCGGCGATGCCGAAGTGCCGCGCCAGCACGCGCTTGACGTTGCCGTCGAGGATCGCCGCGCGCTCGTCGAAGCAGAACGCGGCAATCGCCGCCGCCGTGGAGCGGCCGATGCCCGGCAGGCCGGCCAGGGCCGCGCCGCTCGTCGGAAAGCGGCCGCCATGCTCGGCCACCACCCCCTGAGCGCAGCGATGCAGGTTGCGTGCACGGGCGTAATAGCCCAGGCCGGCCCACAGCGCCATCACCTCCGACAGCGGCGCGGCCGCCAGCGCCTGCACGTCCGGCCAACGGGCGACGAAGCGCTCGTAGTACGGGATGACAGTGGCCACCTGGGTCTGCTGCAGCATCACCTCCGACAGCCACACCCGGTACGGGTCGCGGCTGCCCTGCCACGGCAACCCGCGGCGGCCGTGCCGGGCGTGCCAGTCGAGCAGGCGGGCGGCGAACCCTGCCACGTCAGGCGGTCGCCGCGCGCGCCGCCGTCACGGTCGGCGGCTCGCCATGCGCCTGCGCACGCCCCTCCGGCCCGGCCAGCCGGCGGCAGCGATCGAGCAGCGACTCGAGCACGTCGCGCCGGCCGCGCGTCTCGCCCAGGGCGTCTTCGAGCTCGCCGATGCGCTCGCGCAACGAGTCGCGCGCCACGGCGATGCGATCGGCGGCGGCGGCACGCCGCTTGAGCTGCGTGCGCTGCTCGCGCAACTGCGCCTCCAGCGGCGGCAATAGCGAGCCGCTCCAGGCCTCAGCATCGCGCTCGGCGGATTCGAAGATGTCGCGCACGCGCACCACCACGCTGTCGAAGAAGCGCTCGATCAGCGTCCACTTGTTGTGCAGCAGCGCCGCCTGCGGGCCGAGCTGGCTGCGCGCTGCGGCTTCGGCCTGCGCCAGTTCGGCCCGGTAGGTGTCGAGGTTGAAGGCCATCGGCGGCGACAGCACGCAGCCCAGTTGCTCGGCAAACGAGCGCTGCACGCCGAGTGTCATCCGCTCGATCTCGCGCAGCGCCTCGTTGGCGGCGACGAGGCCGGCGTCGGCGTCGGCAAAGAAGTCACGCACCACGGCACTGAACCGCAGGCCGCCCAGGCTGGCGCACATCCGCTCGCGCGCGCCGACCACGTGCCGGCGCAGCGCGTCGCGGCGCAGCGGGGCAAGGGCCTTTTCGGTCAGGCGGTCGAGTACCGAACGCGCGGCCACCAGCCGGCGCACGTGCTGCTCGAAGTCGCGCCGCTCGACCTCGGCGCGCGTGGCCAGGCGCTGCACGGCGTCGTCGTTCTTGCCGTGCAGGCCGCGCAGTTCGAGCAGTTGCTCCTCGACGTGGCGGTCGCGCCCGTCGAGCAGGTGCCGCACCTGCAGAGCCACCCGCTCGATCGCCGCCAGCGTGCGGTCGCGCACGATGCGGTGCTTGGCCGGCACCAGCAGGTCGACGAGCGCGCCTTCGAGCTGCGGCAGCCGGCTGCGGGCCAGCAACCGGCGGTCGCCGGTGACTTTGCCCACCAGTCCCTTCTGCGCCGACACCGGAAAGACTCGCGTCGACGCCAGGCCGAGCGTCTCGCCGACCGAGTGCGCCTGACGGGCGATCTCGCGCTCCAGTTCGCGCTCCGTCTTCAGCGGATCCCACAGGCCGTCGATTTTGTTCAGCACGGCGATGTGATGGCGCGCGGCTGCCCCTTCGCCGGCCACCAGCCGCCAGACCGCCAGATCGCTCTTGGTCACCCCGGTATCGGCGGCCAGCACGAACAGCACCGCGTGCGCCTTGGGCACCAGGGCCAGCGTCAGCTCCGGCTCGGCGCCGATGGCGTTCAGCCCCGGCGTATCGAGGATCACCAGCCCCTGCTTGAGCAGCGGGTGCGGAAAGTTGATCACCGCATGCCGCCAGCGCGAAATCTCCACCTTGCCGTCGGCGTCGCGCAGCAGCGGCTGCTCGGGATCGTCGGGGTCGTACAGCCCGTAGGCCTGCGCTTCGTCGGCCGGCACGCGGGTGGTCTCGGCCACCAGGCCAAACGCGCGCAGCATGCCTTCGGGCGAATCGGTGTCGAGCGGAAACACCTGCCACTCGCCGGCGGCGCGCTTGAAGTCGGTCGTGGAACCGGCGCGGCCGCGCGTTTCGATCGGCAGCGCACGGATGCACGGGGGCAGCGTCTCGTCGTACAGCAGTTCGGTCGGGCACATGGTCGTCCGGCCGGCCGAGGACGGCAGCACGCGCCGGCCGTACTCGGAGAAGAAGATGGCGTTGATCAGTTCGCTCTTGCCACGCGAGAACTCGGCGACAAAGGCCACCATCAGCCGGTCTTCGGCCAGGCGGTCGAGCGCGTCGTCGAGGCGGCGGCCGGCGTCGCCGTCGAGCAACTCCACCAGGGTCAGCCACTCGCGCAGGCGCACGATCGCCCCAGCGAGCGCGTCGCGCCAGGCGGCGTATTCCTCGAAGCTGGATGCCAGTTCGGCCATGGGGGTCGCCGTGCAAAGAGGCTGCGGATTATCCGCGTCCGCGTCGGCTGCGCACAGTGCCACAAGGACGGGTAGGTGCAAGCGCGACCCCGCCATCCCTGGCAGCGCTCGTCGCTTGGGAAACGCTGAACAAGCTACTGCGCGGCCTAATTCCGCCCTTGCGGCGCCCGCTGTACTCGCCTGTGCGCGTGCGCGCCTCGGGTCGCACCCCGGATCGAGTCCGGGGCAGGCCCGGGCCGCTCGCGATGCTGCTTCGGCGTTTCCCTACTTGCGCTGGCAGCGCGGGCAAAAGTAGGTCGCCCGCTGCCCCTGTACGAGCCGGCGGATGCGGGTGCTGCAGGCGCGGCAGGGCGCACCGGCGCGGTCGTACACCGCTGCTTCCCGCATGAAGTAGCCGGCCTCGCCGGAGGCGGACACGAAATCGCGCAAAGTGCTGCCGCCGACCGCGATCGCCTCGGCCAGCACCGCGCGCACCGCGCGCGCCAGTCGCTCGCAGCGGCGCGGGCCGAGCCGGCGCGCCGGCACGCGCGGGTCGATGCCGGCGCGAAACAGGCTCTCGGACGCGTAGATGTTGCCCACCCCGACCACCGCCTCGCCGGCCAGCAGCACGAGCTTGATTGCCGCGACGCGGCCGCGCGTGTGCCGGTACAGCCAGGCCCCGTCGAAACGCGGGTCGAAGGGCTCGATCCCCAGCCGCGCGAGCAGCGGATGGTCGTCCAGCGCTCCGCTGCCGGCCGGCTGCCAGAGCAGCGCGCCAAAGCGGCGCGGGTCGGTCAGGCGTAGACAGGCGCCGCCGATGCGCAGATCGACATGGTCGTGCCGGCCCGCAGGGGGCGCGCGGAGCGGATGCACCCGCCACACGCCGGACATGCCCAAATGCGAGATCAGCGTGCCGTGGGCAAAACGCCACAGCAGGTACTTGCCGCGCCGCTCCAGCCGCAGCACTTCATGCCCGGCGAGCAGCCGTGGCAGGCGCGGCGGCACGGGCCAGCGCAAGCGCGGCTCGCGCACGGTCACGGCGCGCACGGTGCGCCCTTCGACCCACGGCGCCAGCGCTTGGCGGGTGACTTCGACTTCCGGCAACTCGGGCATGGGGGCGGGGTCTAAACTGCCTTTCGATTCAAGCTGATCGGAGCCTTCATGTCTCTTGCTTCCCTGCGCGCCGCCGCCTTGGCCATGGCGCTGGCGATTGTAGGCAGCACGGCCGCTGCGCAGCCCGGCGGCAAACCGCCGGCCAAGCCGCCGGCGCCGGCCCCGGCCGAGTTGGGCGGTGACCTGCTGTTCCAGTTGATGGCCGCCGAAATGGCCTTGCAGCAGGGCGACGCCGCCGCCGCCTACGCCACCTTCATGGACGTGGCGCGCAAGTCGCGCGATGCGCGGGTGGCGCGCCGCGCCACCGAGATCGCGGTCAACGGCCGCGCGCTGCCGCAGGCGCTGGACGCCGCGCGGCTGTGGCAACAACTGGCGCCGGACAGCGACGAGGCGGCGCAAGCGGTGGGCGCCCTGCTGGTCAGCTTGCAGCGCTACGACGAGGCGGCACCGATCTTTGCGGCGCAGGTGCAGAAGGCGCCGGTCGAGCAGTTGGCCACGGTGCAGCGCCTGCTCGCGCGCAGTGCCGACCGCGCCGCGGCGCTCGCCTTCCTGACCCGGCTGGCACAGCCCTACGCCGACGATCCGCGCATTGGCGCCGACGTGCGCCTGCTGCTCGCCGGCGCCGCACACAGCGCCAACGACAATGAACGCGCGCTGAAGGAGTTACAGGCCGCGCTGGTCTTGCGGCCGGATTTCGAGCGCGCCGCGCTGGCCGCTGCACAGTTGCTGAACACCCCCAAGGCCGACAGTGCAAACGCCGCCGGCCGCGCACAGGCGCTGGCGCTGCTGCAAGGCTTCGTCGAGCGCAACCCCAAGGCGGTGCAGGCGCGGCTGGCCTACGCGCGGCTGCTGGTTGCCGACAACCAGCTGGTGCAGGCGCGCGAGCAGTTTGCGCTGGCGTTGGCGGCGGAGCCGGACAACGCCGATGCGCTCTTTGCCGCCGCGCTGCTGGCGATCGACGCCGGCGCGCCTTACGCGGCGGCGCGCGACTACCTGCAGCGCTATCTGACCGTCATTGCCGCAGCCGGCGACACCCGCCGTACGCCGGATGCCGCCTACCTGAACCTGGCGCGCATCGCCGAAGACGAGGGCCGCTACGCCGAGGCGCTCGACTGGCTGGCCAAGATCGACGAGCCCGATCTCTACCTGTCCACGCAGCTGCGGCGCGCGCTGGTCTTGGCCAAGCTCAAGCGGGTGGACGAGGCGCGCAAGCTGCTCGCCGACACCCGGGCCGATGCGCCGCAGGAACGCGTCGCCGTGGTCGTCACCGATGCGCAGATCCTGCGCGAGGCCGGCCGCGCGCGCGAGGCCTTCGACCTGCTCACCGCGGCGCTGGCACAAGCGCCCGACGATCCGAGCCTGCTCTACGAGACGGCGATGGCCGCAGAAAAGCTCGACCGGCTTGACGTGATGGAGCGCAACCTGCGCCGGCTGATCGAACTGAAGCCGGATGACGCGCACGCGTACAACGCACTGGGCTATTCGCTGGCCGACCGCAACCTGCGGCTGGAAGAGGCCAATGCGCTGATCGGACGGGCGCTCCAGTTGGCTCCGAACGACGCCTACATCATCGACAGCCAGGGTTGGGTCTACTACCGGATGGGCAAGCTGCCGCAGGCGCGCGAGTACCTCGAGCGCGCTTGGCAGCGCAAGCCGCACGCCGAAGTCGGCGCGCATCTGGGCGAAGTGCTGTGGCAACTGGACG
>JAJTHJ010000106.1 GCA_021298875.1 Burkholderiales bacterium
ACCACGTCCTGCATGTTGAACGCGGCGGTGCCCAGCCCAACTGCGACAAGGAAGCGCCGCGCGCCAGGCTGCTGCGCGAACTCCGCCCACGCGGCGCGGAAGCTCGGCCGCGGCGGCGCGTGGTCGATGCGGGTCGGGTCGCGCGCCTCCTGCTTCCAGAGCGCGATCATGTTGATCAGCAAGGTGGCGAGTGCGGCGCCCTGGATCACCTGCACTAGCCGCTTGGGGCTGAACTCCGCCAGCAGCACGCTGAACACGAGGCTCGCCGCGACCATGCCGAGCAACAGCATCACGTACATCAGCGCCACCACGCGCGGGCGCGCCGACTCGGGCGCGAGATCGGTGGCGAGCGCCAGCCCGGCGGTCTGCGTGGTCTGCAAGCCCGCGCCGACCAGCAAAAAGGCGAGCGCGGCGCCGACTTGCCCGACCCACACCGGGCCCTCGCCGTCGCCGGAGAGCACCAGCAGCGCGAACGGCATGATCGCTAGCCCGCCGAACTGCATCAGCGTGCCGAACCAGATGAACGGCACGCGCCGCCAGCCGAGCGCGGAGCGGTAGTGGTCGGAGCGGAACCCGATCAACGCGCGGAACGGCGCGAACACCAGCGGCAGCGCCACCATCAGCGCAACCAGCCAGGCGGGCACGGCCAGCTCGACGATCATCACGCGGTTGAGCGTGCCCACCAGCAGCGCGGTGGCCGCGCCGACCGTGATCTGGAACAGCGACAGTCGCAGCAGCCGCGCCAGCGGCAGCTCGCGCGTGGCCGCGTCGGCAAACGGCAGCAGCCGCGCGCCGAGGCGTGTGGTCCAGAGGCGGGCGAGATTCAGGCCGCCGCTCATCTGCGCTCCAGCTCCATCCCATGCGAGATGTAAAACCCACGCACGATGCGCTGCGCGCGAGCCGGCTGCCAGCCGGCCAGGTCCGGCTGGTGGCCGAGGCTCGCGCGCAGGCGTTCTGCGGCCACCGGCTCGATCGCCGGCGCGCGGTCGCCGCGCGGGAAGGCGCGGCCGATTACGTGCATCAGCGTCAGCAGCGGCGTGCGCGGCGCAAAGGTGAAGACGATCGAGGTGGACGTGCGCTGCGCCAAACCCGTCAGTGCCCGCTGCACGTCGGTCTCGTCGTAATGAATCAGCGAGTCCATCGCCACCACGTGGTCGAACTCGCCCAGCGCCGGGTCGAGAAAGTCGCCGATGCGAAAGTCGATATGCCCGTAGCCGATGTCGTGCGGCAGCCGCTCCTGCGCGAGCTTGACCAGCGTCGGCGACAGATCGACGGCAGTCACCTGCGCGCCGCGCCGCGCGACTTCCACGGCGAGTGCGCCGGTGCCGCAACCGGCATCCAGCACGCGCTTGCCGCGCAGATCGGTCGGCAGCCACGACAGCAGCGTGCTCCGCATCTCCGCGCGTCCGGCGCGCACGGTGGCGCGGATGCCGGAGACCGGTGCATCCGAGGTCAGCCGCGCCCAGGCGTCCGCCGCCGTGCGGTCGAAGTAACTCTCGATCCGGTCGCGGCGTTGCAGGTAGGAGATCGTGGGGAGCATGGGCGGTTGGCGGTGATCGGTTGTCGGTGATCGGTTGTATGTTGGCCGTTCCAGTTCGTGGCACCCAGGCCCTCACCCGGCGCTTCGCGCCACCCTCTCCCGCTGATGCGGGCGAGGGTTTGTTGCTCCCCTCGCCCGCATCAGCGGGAGAGGGGCCGGGGGTGAGGGCAAAGAGCGCAGCAGCATCGGACAAGCCTCGCTCAATCGAACCCCAACAAATCGAAAATGTCCCGATCCTTCATCGGCTGCACCACCAGCGGGTCGGTGCCGGCCCACAGGCGCGCGGCCAGTTGCAGGTACTCGTTCTGCACGGCCAGCACTTCGGGCGTGGGCTCCATCTCGAACAACGTGGCCTTCTTCAGCCGGCTCTTGCGGATCGCATCCAGCAGCGGGAATCTCGCCATCGTCTGCAAGCCGACCGCGGTATTGAACTTGTCGATCTGGTCGGTGTCGCCGGAGCGGTTGGCGATCACGCCGCCGATGCGCACCCGGTAGTTCTTCGACTTGGCCTGGATCGCGGCGACGATCCGGTTCATCGCAAAGATCGAGTCGAAGTCGTTGGCGGTGACGATCAACGCGCGCTCGGCATGCTGCAAGGGCGCGGCAAAGCCGCCGCAGACCACGTCGCCCAGTACGTCGAAGATCACCACGTCGGTGTCTTCCAGCAGGTGATGCTCCTTGAGCAGCTTGACCGTCTGCCCGACCACGTAACCGCCGCAACCGGTGCCCGCCGGCGGCCCGCCGGCTTCAACGCACATCACGCCGTTGTAGCCGGCGAACACGTAGTCCTCGGGACGCAGTTCCTCGCCGTGGAAGTCCACCGTCTCGAGAATGTCGATCACGGTCGGCACCAGCCGCTTGGTCAGCGTGAAAGTGGAGTCGTGCTTCGGATCGCAGCCGATCTGCAACACGCGCTTGCCGAGCTTGCTGAAAGCCACTGACAGGTTCGACGACGTTGTGCTCTTGCCGATGCCGCCCTTGCCGTAGACCGCGAACACCTTGGCGGTGCCGATCTTGACGTTCGGGTCGATCTGCACTTGCACGCTGCCCTCGCCGTCGGGCGGGCGCGCGCGCTTCAGCTCGGAAATCGGTACGGAAACGATGTCGTTCATGCGGCCATCCTGGGTTCGATCCCCTCGATCCGATCCTCAAGCTCTTCGGTCGCCGCGCGCAGCGCAGCGAGTGTCGCCTCGTCGGGCGTCCAATAGCGGCGTTCCTGCGCTTCCAGCAGCCGGTTGGCCACCTTGGCGCTCGCCGTCGGGTTCAGTTGTGCCAGCCGCTCGCGCATGGCGTCGTCGAGCACGAAGGTGCTGGTCAGTTGCTGGTAGACCCAAGGCGCGACCTGCCCGGTGGTGGCCGACCAGCCCATCGTGTTCGTCACGTGCACCTCGATCTGCCGCACGCCTTCGTAGCCGTGCTTGAGCATCCCCTCGTACCACTTGGGGTTGAGCATCCGCGTGCGGGTCTCCAGCGCCACCTGCTCGGCCAGCGTGCGCACCGCGCCGCCGCCGCTGGTCTGGTCGCCGATGTACACGGGCACCGCCTCCGCACGCACGCGCTTGACCGCGCGGCTGATGCCGCCCAGCGTGTCGAAGTAGTGATCGACCGTGGTCACGCCGAGCTCCACCGAGTCGAGGTTCTGGTACGTGAGCGCCACGTCGGCCAGCATCGTGTTGAGCAGCTTGGCCTGCTGTTGCGGCTGCCCGGCGCGGCCGTAGGCAAAGCACTTGCGGCGCGTGTAGCACTCGGCGAGTTCTTCTTCGTCGTCCCAGCGGCTGCTGTCGATCAGGTGGTTGACGTTAGAGCCGTAAGCGCCGTCGGCATTGGAAAAGACGCGCAGCGCGGCGGTTTCCAGATCGCAGCCGTGCTCGCGCTGGTAGGCGAGCGCGTGCTTGCGGATGAAGTTGCTCTCCAGCGGCTCGTCGGCCTGCGCCGCCAGATACGCGGCCTCGGCCAGCAGCTTGATTTGCAGCGGCAGCAGGTCGCGGAAGATGCCGGAGAGCGTCATCACCACGTCGATCCGTGGCCGGCCAACCTTCGCCAACGGCAGCAACTCGGCACCGCAGATGCGGCCATAGCTGTCCAGCCGCGGGCGCGCACCCATCAGCGCCAGGGCCTGCGCGATCGGCCCGCCTTCGGTCTTCAGGTTGTCGGTGCCCCAGAGCACCAGCGCGATCGACTCCGGCAGCGCATTGCCGTCGGCCACGTGCCGCGCCAGCAGCCGCTGTGCCTGCTGCGCACCATCGGCCACCGCCCAGCGGCTCGGGATGCGGAAGGGATCGAAGCCGTGCACATTTCGCCCGGTCGGCAGAATCGCCGGCGTGCGCAGTAGGTCGCCGCCCGGCGCCGGCCGCATGAAGCGGCCGTCCAGCGCGCGCAGCAGCGCGGCGATCTCGTGATCGGCCGCCAGCAGCGCATGAGTGGCGGCGAGTTCGCGGAAGAGCGTGGCGGCGTCTTCGCACTGCGCGAGTGCCGCGGCCTCTTCGGCCGGTGCGCCGCGCGCGAGTGCGGCCACCGACTCGCGGGCCGGCGTCTTGCCAAAACTCGCCTGCGCGACCGCCAGCAGCATGTCCACGCGCTCTTCTTCGCTGGGCGCCTGACCGACCACATGCAGGCCGTGCGGGATCAGCGTCTCTTCCAGCTCCTGCAACTGCGCGAGCAGCCGGGCGATGCGCGCGTCGGCGTCCGCTTCCCAGCGCGGCTCGGCGGCGGCCAGTTCCAGCGCCACGGCCTGCGTCTGGATGCTGGCGACCAGTTCGCCGCGCTGCTGCGTCTCGCCCGGCTCCAGCTTGCGCCAGTGATCGATGCTCGCCTTCAGATCG
>JAJTHJ010000145.1 GCA_021298875.1 Burkholderiales bacterium
CGGCCTGCATGCAGGCCGCTGAGCAGTCCTCGATCAACGTCAAGTGTCGGATAAATACGAAACCAGCTCACGCCGGGTGCGCGGCGAAGTCGGCAACGCGCTCGCGCGGCGATGCGCTATCACGCGTATTGTCGGCCACTCCCTCGGCGGCGGCCTCGCGAGCGCCGCGTAAGACGGCAGCGGCCTGACGGCCTCCACCTACAACGCGGCCGCGCTACACAAGTCGACGGTGGTGGCCTGCCGGGTCTTGCTTTCTCCCGGCCTGCTCGCTCGCGCGGCGGCGGGGCTCGCCCTCGGTCGATTGACACGCAAGCGGCTGAGCGAAACCGGACTGGCCGGTGCGCTCAAGGTGACGATTGAGCAGTCTGGTATGCGGAAGACATCCGAAGCGATGTGCCTGCTGGCGCAAGTCCGGACGGCGGTCGTATCGAATGCGGATCAGGGAGAGGCGGCTGGTGCGGCGGCGGGGCTATCGCCGCGTGCGGCGGCCGCGCGCTTGCTGCAGCACCGGAGCGGTCGCGGATAACCTAAGATTGCACCGCTCGATCCAGCGGTCGTCCCGGCGCGGGTCGACAGCGTTTGCGACACGGTTCCGGTGCGGGCGAATGGCTGCGCGTCGGCCTTGCAGGAGGCTTAGGCATGCCGCAACAGGTTTGCAACGGCGCTCAGCTGATGTGCTCGATGGGTTCGGCACCCAGCGCCCTTGGGGTGCTGCCGGTCAATCGCGTGCTGACCAGCAACCAGCCGGCGGCCAACATCATGGACCACAAGCCGATGGTCAACATCAAGCCCTTTGGCATGTGCCGCAGCCTTGCGAATCCCTCGGTGGCGGCCGCCACTGCGGCAAACAAGGGCGTGTTGACGCCGATGCCGTGCATCCCCAACACGCCCAGTCCGTGGGTGCCGGGCGTGCCGACGGTGTTGGTCGGCAACCAACCGGCAGTGGACAACACCTGTAAGGTGATCTGCATGTGGGCCGGTAGCATTTCGGTGGTGATGCCGGGCCAGTTCACGCACCAGATTCCTTGACGCTATGTTTGTGGCGCAAATCGCAGGCCCCGGGGGCGAGCGCAGTGTGGCGCTCAGGCTGGCCCCGGCCGAGACGGTGTTCGGGCGCGATGCCCGTGCCGACGTTTCCCTGAGCGACCCGGACAAGGCGATCTCGCGCCGCCATTTTGCCCTGAGCGTCGAGGGTGACGGCGTGGAGTTGCGTGTGCTGTCCACGGTCAACGGGGTCGAGACCAGTCGTGGTGAGGTTGCGGTCGGCGCGAGCATTCGGCTTCAGGCCGGCGACCGGATCGGCGTAGGCCCGTACTCGGTCGTGATCGCGGCCGATGCCGAAGCGGCCGCGATGGGCAACGGTACCGACGCGTTTTCCGCCTTGTTCGGGGCTTTCGGCGCCGGCGCTGCGCCGCTCGATCCGCTGAACCAACCCGAGTTCAGCCGCAAGCCGGCGCCCGCGCCGGTCGACGATGGGCGCGATCCGTTCGCAGAGATGTTCGGCCCCGCCACGCCCGCGGCGGGGCTGCCCGGGGTCGGGCCGCGCGCGGACGCGGGCGACCCGCTTGCACTGGTATCGGCGCCGCCGCTTGCCGGCGCCACCCGAGGCGGCTCGGCCATCGATGCGCTGCTGGCAAGCGGTCCAGGGTCGGGGATAGGGGGCGGCCGCGCGCCGCTGGTGCGGCTCGAGCAACCCCGTATCGACCCTGCGCCGGCGCTCGATCACGTCGACGATGTGAATCTGCCGTTGCGTCTGCCGCCGGTGGGCCCGCCGACCGTTGCGCCGCCGCTGCCGAGCGACGACCCTTGGTCGGGCCTGGGCGGCGACTGGGGGGTATCCGCGCCCGCCGCCGTCAGCCCGGCGGCGGCGGTACCGGTCGTGCCGCCGCCGGCTGAAGATCCGTTCGCGGCGGTGGCTGGCGACAATGTGTTCGACGGCTGGGGCGAACGCCCAGTGACCGAGTCGCCGCCGGCCCCGACCGTAACGCCCGCGCCCCCGCCGGCCACACCGGTAAAGGCCACGGCCGACGCGGATCGCGCGGCGGAACTCGCGGCGTTTGCGGCAGGGATCGGCCTGCCTGCCAACCGCGTGACCAACATGAAGGAAGAAGACTGGCGCCACGCCGGGCAGATGTTGCGGCGTCTGATCGAAGGCCTGACCGAACTGCTGGCGGTGCGCGCCACGCTGAAGGCCGAACTGCGCACCGAAGACAGGACGATGCTTGGCGCACGCGATAACAACCCGCTGAAGATGAAACTGCCGTTGGCGACGGTGGTGCAGTTTTTCTTCGGCGGGCCGAAGCCGGTCAAGGTTTTCATGCCGCCGGAACGCGCTCTGCGCGAGGTGTTCGTCGACATGCATGCGCACGAGATTGCGACCTTGGCGGCGGCGCGCGCCGCCATCGAAGGCGCGCTGTTGGAGTTCGATCCGGCGGAGCTGGAAAAGAAGCATCAAGACAAGCGCAATCTCTTGCAGGTCGTCAACAAGGCAAGGCTTTGGGAGGCGCATCGCAAGGACTACGAGGCCCGTTCCGCGGCGCTGGCGGACTGGCTCGATGGTATCTTCGACCGCCACTTTGTTCCCGCCTATACGCGCGAAGCGCAGCGGGTCAAGGCCGAGGCGCAGCCGTCGCCCGACGATCCGGCAGGTTGATCGAGCGCTGCGGCGCAGGTCCGTGGCCCGCTCGACCGGTGGCCGCTCCAGTGGCCGCACGCTCGCGGATGGGTAGCGGACGCGGCGCTCCGCGGAGTCGGTACGGCGCCGGGGATTGGTCGCTCGCAGACTCTGCGGCGGAACGCGGCCAGGAATCGTCGGTCGTCTACAGACGCAGTGGCCCCTTGGGTTCCGGCACCCCCGGAACCTTCTGGTCGAAGGCGCGTTTCTGCCAGCGGGCGGACTCGCTTTCGCTGCCGGGCTCGTTGCGTGTGAGCTCCCACATCTTTTTGAGTGCTGGGCCGTAGTTCTGCTCGGCCGCTTGCCTGAACGCAGCACGCGCCAACCTGGCGCGCCCCGCTTTTTCATGCGCCTCGCCTTGCGCGAAGAGCTCGCTTGGAGACGGTGGCGGAGCGGCCGGCGGAGGCGGCGGTGGGGCGGGAGGAGGAATCATCGCGACTACTGGCGGCTCGGCTGTGGTTGGCGGGGTAGATGCGCTGGCAGACTGCGCTGGGGGTGGCGCGGAAGAAGGGCCAGGAGCGGGAGTCGGTACTGAGGTCGGTGGAGCCGCTGGGGGCGGCGTTACGGTCGGCGCCGCGGACTTGGTCGGCTCCGGGGTTTTCGGTGGCGCGGCACCGCGCGAAGCGTCGCTCGATGCGGTCGAAGCCGTCGCTGGAGCAGCAGCCTTCGACTCGGCTTCGCGGGCGCCCTTGGCGGCAGCTGGGGGCGGCGCTGCGGCAGGCGCTGGCGGGGGCGGAGCCGACGGGGTCGGCGCCGGCGGTGCGGCTGGGGCCGGACGTGTTGCTTGGGGTGGCGGTTGGACCGCTGCTTCCGTGGGCGAGGATGGAGGTGGCGACGGCAACGCGGGTGGCGGCGGGGCGCCAGCAGTTTGCACCGCAGATTGGGGAGTTTTGTCGCCTCCCAGGAAGACGAAGGCAATTCCAATCGCCGCGGCAGCGCCGACGCCGATAGCGACGGGAACACCCAGCTTGCGCGGTGCTTTGGCCGCCGGAGCGGACGCGGGCGCTTGCGGGATGCCAGCTCGAGGCGTAATGCGCGTTACGTCTGCCGACTCGTCCGTTGCGTCTTTGGAGCGAGCCCGCGGGGCGACTCGCGTCGCATCGAGCTCCGCCGCGACGGCCGGCTGGTCTTCCGCCAGCTTGGCGGGGGCGGCAGGGACGCGCGCGTCCGGTGCGGCAGGCTCCTTCTC
>JAJTHJ010000113.1 GCA_021298875.1 Burkholderiales bacterium
GCAGCTTGAGCAGGTGCTCGGACAGGCGTTCCAGTTGGGCCGGATGCGCACTCATGCGGCCTCCAGCAGCTGCTCGTAGATGATCGGGTCGCGCACCTCGACGCTGGGCGGCGCCACCGGCGCCGCAGGCCGTGCGGATGCGGGGCCGGCGTAGCGCAGGCGGGCATTGCGTGCCGCCGCCCCCGGCCCGTGCTCGGGCCGTACCGACAGCCGATGCTGGCCGGCCAGCACCTCGTGCTCGGCCACCACCTGGCTGCGATGACTGATCTGCCACGCCCCACCGACCCGCACCACCTCGACCGTGGCCCCGATCAACTGCCAGGGCACCGAGTAGCGGTTGCCGTCGATGGACACCAGCCAGTCGCCGGCCACCGCCCGCTCGCGCCGCAACGCTTGCAGGAAGCTCGCCCGCCCAACCGTGAGCAGCAACGCTTGTGCTTCGCGCGCAAAGCGCGCAAGGGGCACCTCGTGGGTTGTGCCGTGCACCCGGTGGTCGGCAATCTGCTCCTGCCACTGGCGCAACTGCTCGTTCAAATCCGCCAGATCGCGAAACGTCCGCCCCGGCAGGAAGTTGCGCTTGACGTACTTCACCCCGGATTCCACTTTGCCCTTGGTCTGCGCCCGGTACGGTCGGCACACCCGCGGCTCGAAGCCCCAGTACTCGGCAAAGGCCTTGAAGCGGGCGTTCCAGCGCTTGACCCCGTCGGCCTCGCCCTCCAGCACGGTGCGCATGCGGTCGTACAGGATCTCGCGGGTCACCCCGCCAAAGTGGGCAAAGGCGTGCTCGTGCGCGGCCAGCAGCGACTCCATGCGCTCGTGCGGGTAGGCCTCGGCCCAGCCGCGGCGCGAGTAGCCCAGCGTCAGCACGAAGACGTGCACCTTGGCGATCGCGCCGCCCAGCCGTACCCGCGCTTGGCCCCAATCGGCCTGCGCCTGCTCGCCCGGCCCGGTCTCGAAGCGGCGCTGCGTTACCGCGGCCGCTGCCGCCTGTACCCGCAGCGGGCGCACCGCCTCGCGCACGGTGGCGTAGCTGCCGGCCCAGTCGTGCCGGACACGCAATTCCTGAAACAGGATGCGCGCCGAGCAGTTCACCGCCGCGGCGCGCTCGGTGAACCAGTCCCGGCGCGCCGCCAGCAGGTCGTCCGCCGCTGGCGGGCGCCGGTACGGCTGCCACGCGTTCTGCCGCAGGCAGCGGCGCACGGTCTTGCGATCCAAGTCCGCTTCCCGTGCAATGGCGGTGACCGTCCCACCCGCCGCCCGCTGTGCGTGAATCCACTCCCATCGTTCCCGTCCGACCACGGCTTGCTCTACGCCCACCTGGGGCGCCGGTACCGTAGCCGCGTTCGCTGCGTTGCCGCCGGCATGCAGGCCGGCGGCAACGCCGACCCCCATCTCTTCGCTTCGTTGCTCCATCGCCTTCCACCTCCAAGGTCAAGGGGTGGGGAGATTTCGACTGACACAGGTGGGGAGTATTGAACTGACACTGACAAGCGCAGCGATCCGTCGCTCAAGGGGATGCGCTGGACGCTGCTGCGCGCACGCGAGGACTTGACGCCCGCGGCGGCAGCCGATCTGGATGCGCCGATCGCGCGCCTGGGTCTTCAAGGAGCAGTTGCGCGAAATCCTCGACCGCAAGCAGATCAACGTCATGCGCACGATGCTCGGTCGCTGGTGCGCCAGCGTGATGCGCTCGAAAGTCGAGCCGATGAAGGAGGTCGCCGCGCTGATGCGCCGGCATCTGGAAGGCATCGTCGCCTGGGTGCAGACCTGCCAGACCAATGGCTTCCTCGAAGCTCTGAACGGACGGTTCCAAGCCGCAAAGCACTATGCGCGCGGTTTCGGCCGCTTCGCCACCATCCGCACCGTGCTGTTTCTCATCGCCGGCAACCTCGACTTCGCCGCCCTCAACCCGCATGCCTATCAACCCACTTGAAATTCAACATAGCCGAAATTACTGACTGGATGTTGCACTAGCCGAACCGACCCTGTCATTAGTCGCAGCTTGACCGGCTTCTTTCGCGCTGAGTTAGTGGAGATTTCTAGTGTTGGTTAGGTTTTTAGACTTTGTTGGAAGCCGCCCTCGCGGGCAGCAAGTTCAGTCGCCGCAGTGGAAGTAGATGGAGATCTTGAAATGATCCGGATTGCGGAAGCCGCCGTCGGGCGGCGAGCATGGGGCCGGCCACGGTGGGGCATGGTGAACCGATTGTCCCGAAAGGGACATGCCCAAGGCTCACAGAGCCAAAGGACACTCTCTGGCGGCGGCCTGCGAAGCGCTGCTGGCCCACGCGTTGGACGGCGTTGGCGAGGCGCTCCGCATTCCAGTCGGACAAACCTCCAAGATCGAGCGGGCCAAGCATCTTGGAGCTCAGCCCTACGAATGCAATGCCGCGCGGCTCGATTACGCCGACGGCTTCGAACCCAAAACCGTCCTGACCCGAGTCAGCGAAGCGACCTTCGACGTGCCCTAAGTGCGCGACGACGGATTCTACCCGAGCGCGCTGGAGAAAGGCCGCGCACCGAGCAGGTTCTGAATCCAGCGCTGGCCGAATGGGCCGAAGTCACAATGTGCCCGAAGGCTTCGC
>JAJTHJ010000074.1 GCA_021298875.1 Burkholderiales bacterium
CGAAGCCCTCGATCACCCCCTGGAACTGGAGTCCGAACTTGGTGCGGGTTCGGCGTTCACGGTTATGGTTCCCCAGCTCGTGCGGGCGATGGAATCGGTCGTTCGCGAGCCGGCTTCTGCGGCGGCGCGGGCCAAAGCACGGGCGCCGGCACCCGCGCAGCCGCTGGCCGGCTCGATGGTCGTGCTGGTCGACGACGACTCGGCCCGGCGCCGCGCGGTCCGCCCGGTGATCGAGTCCTGGGGGGCGACGGTTATCGACGCCGCCAGTGGCGCCGAAGCGGAAGAGAAGCTCTCCAGCATCCTGACCACGCCCGACTTGATGATCGTCGATGATGCGATGGCGGCCGGCGAAACCTCGGAGCAGGTGATCACTCGACTTCAGGATGCCTACGGTGCGGACATCCCGTCGCTCGTGGTCGGCGAGGGCGGGGTGCAATTGCGCGCCCCGGCAAACAGCGCCGTGCCGCGGCAGATCAAGGCGGACGAACTGGAACGGGCGCTGCTGGCCGCCCGCAGCGCCGTGCCGCGGCCGCCGCCGGCAACGTGAGGGCCGCGCGAGTCGATCCCGACGAAACCCACGGCCGGGGCAGGCCGCGTGCCAAGGTCAAGCCCGCCTTGCGCCTCGCTTGGCACCGCCTTGAATCCCCCGCAACGAACCCCGCGCAAGGCTGCGACGCTCCACTAACTGCGAACGCCCTCGCCGCCGCGGTAGGTGGAATCGAGCTGCCAGCGGCTGATGTTCTCCTTGTAAATGGAGATCGCTTCGCCGCGGTTGCGTGCGCCCAGGCCGTCGAGCAGGCGGGTCACATAGTTTTTCACCGCGCCCTCGGTGATGTTCAGTTCCCGGCCGATCATTTTGTTGGTGAGACCGCTCGAGACCAGGTGGTAAACCTGCCACACGCGCGGAATCAGGTCTGGGCAAGGGCGCCCCGCATGCAAGGCGCGGTCGGGGTGCTGCACTGCCGGCGGCATGCCGCCAACCGGGAAGTACTCGCCGCCGGCGAGGACGATGCGGATGGCCGCCAGCAGCGTTTCCGGGCCTTTGCTCTTCGAGACGAAGCCACGCGCACCGATAGCCTGCAACTGTGCCATCAGCGGCGGATCGGCCTCTGCCGACAGCACGATCACCGGCGGGGCCGGCGGGGCGGCCACCACGGCGCGCAGCACCGCGACTCCGTCCTGAACCGTGGGGATCCGCAGGTCGAGCAGCACCAGGTCCCAATCGGCGCGTCCCCGCAGCAGGGTAAGCGCCTCGTCCTGCGCATTGGCCGAGAAGATCTGCGCATCGCCCACGGAGACGGACAACGCGGCCTCCAGTCCGGCGCGCATCAAGGGATGATCGTCCACGAGCAGAATGTTCACGACGGTTCGGCCTGAGCGAGCGGGGCTGCAACGATTCCGCTGATCGTACCGGATGCCGCGGCCGCCGCGCTGCGCAGCGCGCCCGCCAAGGCCCAGGCACAAGGCGGGCCCGCGTCGGCCCCGGTAGCGATGCCACCGTTGTCGGCTCACGCAGACAGGTGGGGTGTCGGGGCCGCTTCAGCGCAGCGTCAGCGCGACCCGGGCCGCCACGCGAAAAGCGTCGCGCAGCGCGGGGTCGCTGAGATCGTTGGCCAAGGCATCGACGATGCTGTTGCGGTCTTCTGCATCGACTGCCGACCGACTGACCATTGCCTGGGCGGCACGACCCAAAATGGGATGCAGTATCGCGGTCAGCAGCATCAGGTCGCCCAGTGCCAGCGCCCCGGAGCGGCGCCCGCGCGTATCCTGGGTAGGTGCGGAGGGCGCTGCTGCGTGCAGCGGAAGGCGCGCCCCGGTGCCGACGCCAAGATCGTCGAGCGCGAGGTCTTTCATCTGCCGGGCGCCAGGCAGGCGCGGCAAGACGTTCCGCGGGGGGCTACGACTTCGCGCTGCACTTTTCGCTCCGGCGTGCGCCGCGATGGGCGCCATCACGTAACCTGAACGCGATCATCGGCGCGTCGCATGCGCTCGGCCAGATGCCTGAAGTCGACGGCGGTGGGCGCATTCGTGCCACTTTGGTCATGCCGGTCAACACCTTCCGCCAGCCTCGCCGCCGGGGCACGGGCAACGACTTGTATGATCGCTAGCGACCGTGCGCAGGCACACCGATGAACACCGACCGACCGGCTGAGGTCGCCATGAACGCTCCCGATCCCGTCTCACGCCGCTCCGGTCTCGACGCGGCGCTCATCGACAGCACGGCCCCGCTGCCGGTGAATTGGTACTTCGATCCGGCGTGGTTCGAGCGTGAGATGCAGGTGCTGTTCGCCTCCGGGCCCGGTTACAGCGGGCATCGGCTGATGGTGCCCGAGGTCGGCGACACCATGACGCTGCCTTGGACCGAGCACGGCAAGGCGCTGGTGCATGCGCGAGGGGGCATTCACTTGCTGTCCAACGTCTGCCGCCATCGGCAGGGGCTGCTGCTGGAAGGGCGGTCGCGGGTGGAAAACATCGTCTGCCCGCTGCACCGCTGGACGTACGACCTCGACGGGCGCCTGCTCGGCGCGCCGGATTTCGACCGCCCGCCCGACTGCGCGCTGCCGCGCACTGCCTTGCACTCCTGGCAGGAGCTGCTCTTTGCCGGACCGCGCAACGCGGCGGCCGATCTCGCCGATTTTCCGCTCGCCGCCGATTACGACTTCTCCGGCTACGTGTTCGACCGTATGCAGGTCGACGAGTGCGACTTCAACTGGAAGGAGTTTCTCGAAATTTTTCTCGAGCTCTACCACGTGCAGGCAGTCCACCCCGGTTTGCAGCGCTTCGTCGATGCCGGCAACTACGAGTGGGGCTTCGGCGAGCGCTGGAGCTATCAGATCATGGGCGTGCGCGACGAGCTGCGCGAGCAGACCTCGGCCAATTACGCGCGCTACCGGGACGCGATCCTGGCCTACAGCGGTGGCGTGCTGCCCAAGTACGGCACCGTCTGGTCGATTCTTTATCCAAACGTGATGATCGAGTGGTATCCGTGCGCGCTGGTGGTCAGCACGCTGATCCCGCGTTCGCCGGAGCGCACGACCAACGTCGTCGAGTTCTACTACCCGGAAGAAGTCCACGCCTTCGAGCGCCATATCGTCGAGGCGCATCAGGCGGCCTATGCCGAGTCCGCCGCCGAGGACGCAGCAGCCTGCCGGCGGTTGCGGCGCGGCCGGCGTGCCTTGTGGCTGGCCGGCGAAGACGACACCGGCCCGTTTCACTCACCGCACGAAGACGGGATGATCCATTTTCATGCCTGGCTGCGGCGCGAGATGCGGCAGCGGCGGACGGTGTGATGCCGGTGCCGCCAAGTCCCGCGTCAGGTCTGCGGCGGGGAAGGCGGCGATAGCTGGAGCGCAGCTGCGGTGAAGCGGTCGCGCGCTTGTGAATCGATGAAGCGCCGACGCATGCGTACCACCAGGTCGGCCAGGTCCTTGCAATCGGGCGCATCGACCTCCAGCGCATAAGCGGCTTCCGGTCCGGCGTGCTCGATCAGGATCGGGCGCAGCCGGCGCACGATCTCGCGCATCTGCGGGCTCAATGGGTCACGACTATCCACCCGAGGCGGGGCGGTGGGAACGAGCAGCCCGGAGTCGAGCAGTTTTTGCGCGATCGCCTTGGCCCGGTCCGCGCGCAGATCCAGGGCGATCGCCATGTCGCGCAGCGGGCGGCTGCCGTCGGCATTGCGCAGCAAGGCCAGGCTGAGCGGCTCCAACTCGATGGTGCGGCGCGCCAGCAGGTCGTCCGCGTAGCGCGTCCGCTGCACGTGCAGATCCCAAAGGTTCGCCGGTTCCCCGGCGGCAAGTCCGGGCGCGCTCGCCATATCGTGAAATTCTCCATTCGGCCCGACGATATCGGGCCGTAACGCAATGCCAAGCCTACCCAACTCAGTCTAAGCCGGGCCTGCGGCGTCGCGGTGGGCGATGTCCTCGCAGCCGGCAAGGTAATGCGCCAGCGCCGCATCCATCGTGCTGGCGTGCAAGGCGAACCACTGCGGCAGCGCCTCGGCCAGGCGCTGGGCGAACTCGGGCTCGCCCGCGGCGTGGCGGCGGCGCACCTCGGCCACCACTTCGCGCACGCTCGCGTGTTCGCGGGCATGGCAGCCGAGCATAGGGAAGGCGCGATCACGCATCAGCCGCTCTTCCAGGGCGAAGTGGCGGTCGATGTGATCGAGCAGCGCATCGAGCGTGGCCGGAAGATCGCCGCCCGCCGCCAGTTGCGCGGCCAGTTGCTCGAACTCCAAATGCAGTTCGTCGATCGGCGCATAGCCCACGGCACCGACCGCCGGCGCAGCGGCGGCGTCAGGCACGCAGACCCTTCAGGAAGCCGGCGAGCTCGGCGTCTTCGGACTGGGCGTGAATCGCGAACCACTCCATCATCCCCGCGGCATAGCGGCGCACCGCGGCGATGTCGCCGGCGTCGAACTGGCGCCGCTCGTCGGACACCGACTCCAGCAGCTGCTCGTGCGCGCGCTTGTGGCGCGCATAGTGCGGGTAGTTCTCTTGCAGCATGAACCGCTCTTCGGTGGCACAGTGGCGCAGCAGGTGCTCGTGCAGCGCCAGCAGGTGCTGGCCGTAGTCGGCCTCGGCCGGGTCGTTGAGCGCATCGAGGATGTCCTGGAACTCCTTGTGCAGATCGTCGATCGGCTTGAAGCCGACCAGGATTTCGTCGTGCCGAATCTTGACCGTCGCTGCCGTCATGCCGCTGTCTCCTGCCGGGGCCGCCTAGCGATACACCATCACCGGGATCGACGAGTGCGTGAGCACCTTTTGCGTCTCG
>JAJTHJ010000054.1 GCA_021298875.1 Burkholderiales bacterium
AGGTCATTGCAGCCACAGCGAGCACGCGCAGCGCGTTGACCCAGTGCGTACCGCGGTAGTAGTTCTGCACGCCGAGCGCGAACCACAGCGTCACCACGACGGCAAAGGCGATCTGGGCCCGGTCGCTCCGCTGCAGAAGCAACTCGATGGGCAGTTGCAGGCACAGTGCGGCAAGCAGTCCAAAGCTGCACCAATGCAGCACAAACACCGTGTGCTCCGCCAGCCTTCGCCCAGTGCCGGCGTAGCTCAGCGCCAGCAGCACGATGACCAGCGGAACGATCAGCAGCAGACCATAGGAGTGGGCCGGAACAACCTTGAGCAGCAGGCGCTCGCGCAACTCGCGTTCCGACAGGTCCGCGAGGCGCCTTTGCACCCGCGCGGCGAGCGGTTGGAGCAGCGGTGCCAGCGCGCCGACCCGGACCTCGACGCGAGTGTGCGCAAGGTGCACTTGCAGCACGGCGGGCGCATGGTCGGCGCCGTAGACGAAGCTCCAGATCGGCGTGCCCCGTTCGGGGTCCGGTGCCCGCGCAAGATTGGATCGAGTCGTCAACTGCAGCACGAACACCACCGCGAGCATCAGCAGGAGCAACAGGCGTACTGGCCCGAGATAACGCTGCTGCCGCCCGGCAAACCACTCGACCGTCAACTCGCCGGGGATCAACAGCGCCTTCAGGGTCAGACCCAGGCGGCCGTCGGGCGCAAAGTCGCGGCCGGCGATGTCTTGCAGCATGGCTCGCAGCGAGCGCGGGCGGTAGCGAGTCTTCTGCCCGCAGGCGGAGCAGTAGTGGTCGCCCGAGCAGATCGCGGCGGAGCAATTCGGGCAGATCGCGTCGCGCTGGCGCGCAGGCAATGGGTGCATGGCGACGGGAGTCTAAGGAAAAGCTGAGTAGGCGCAGCAGCTTGTTCAGTGTTTCCCCTGAAAGCGCGCCGACGCGCCGCGCGGCGGGCACGGGGCGCGACGGTACGATGCGCAAGCACAGGCGCCACAGGCGGAACGCAGATGACCAGCGACCAGGATGTTCCCAGTCCCATCGACTTCCACGACCCGTCGCAGGCGCGCCAGTGGGTCGAGACCGCCATTGCCCGCCGCCCCGCGCGGCCGGCGTTCTTTGCCGCCTTCGTCGCCGCGTTACAGGCCGGGTTGCCGGCGGCCGCGGCGGTGCTCGAACTCGGCAGCGGTGCCGGCCTGCTGGCCGCGCCGCTGCTCGCGCAAGTGCCGGCCATCGCGCGCTACGACCTGCTCGACTTCGCCGCACCGATGCACGCGCTGGCGCGCGAGCGGCTGGCGGTCTTTGGTGCGCGCACCTGCCACTTGGTGCGCGACTTCAAGCGTAGCGACTGGACCGAAGGGCTCGGCGGTTACCACGCGGTATTGACGATGCAGGCGGTGCATGAGGTACGGCACAAGGGCCACGTGGCCGCGCTGTACGCGCAGGTGCTGCCTTTGCTCGAACCCGGCGGCGTGTTTCTCGTCTGCGACCACTACGCCGGCGGGCCAGTGCGCGACATGCACCCTGAGCTGTTCTTCACCCGCGACGAGCAGCCGCTGGCGCTGCGCGCCGCGGGATTTACACGTGTCGAACCGCTGCTGGAGCGCGACGAGATGTCGCTGTACCGCGCCGCGACGCCCGTCTGAGCTTCAGTGTCGCGCAGCGTCAGTGGCGTCCGTGCTGTCGCCAGTCAGAAACAACCTATCCACATCCACCGCATCGAAGCGATAGCGCGCGCCGCAGAAGTCGCAGGTGACTTCCACCTCGCCGCGTTCGGCGACGATGGAATCGACTTCCTCCTGGCCCAGCGACAGCAGCATCGCGCCGATCCGCGCGCGCGAGCAGCTGCATTGGAAGCGCGCCTGTAACGGCGGGTAGAGGTCGAGCCGCTCCTGCCAGAACAGCCGCCGCAACAGGGCGTCGGAGTCGGTGGCGAGCAATTCGGGCGCTGTAAGCGTGGCGGCGAGTTGGGTGCAGCGGCTCCAGGCGTCTTCGTCGGTCGTCTCGGCCCGGCCGCCATTGTCCGGCAGCCTTTGCAACAGGGCGCCTGCGGCGCAGTGCGCATCGGCGGCGAGCCATAGCCGAGTGTCCAGTTGCTCGGACTGGCGCATGTAGGCCTGCAAGGCGTCGGCGATGGAGTCGCCTTCCAGCGGCACCACGCCTTGATACGGCTGCTGGCCGGGCTGCCGGTTGCGCGGGTCGAGCAGGATCGCGCAGCGGCCCTGGCCGTGGCGGTTGACGAGATCGGCAAGGCCGGCAACATCGTCGATGGCGACATCCTCGCGCAGCTTGGCGGTGGCGCGCAGGCCGAGGTCGGCGGTGCATTCGACCACCAGCAGCTTGACCGGGCCGTCGCCCTGGATCTGCATGATCAGCGTGCCGTCCAACTTGATGTTGGTCGCCAGCAGCGTGGCGGCGGCGGTCATCTCGCCCAGCAGCCGCGCGACCGGCTCCGGATAGGCGTGATTGGCGAGCATCTGCCGCCACACGGAGTCCAGCCGCACCAGCCCGCCGCGCACTGGCGCGTTCTGCACCAGAAACTTCAGCAGGCGGTCGCTGCCGCTCACGGGCGGTCCAGCCGTTTGAGCGCCGTCTTGAAGTGCGCGCCGCGGGTCACGTAGCCGGCAGTGTTGGTGCGCATCGCGGCGATGTCCTCGGCGCGCAGCTCGCGCACGACCTTGGCGGGGCTTCCGAGTACGAGCGAGTGGTCGGGGATCACCTTGCCTTCCGTGACCAGCGCGCCGGCGCCGACGAGGCAGTCCTTGCCGATCACCGCGCGGTTGAGAATCACCGCACCGATGCCGATCAGGCTGCCGTCGCCGACCGTGCAGCCGTGCAGCACCGCGTTGTGGCCGATGGTGACGTTCTCACCGACCGTCAGCGGGCAGCCGGGGTCGGTGTGCAGCACGCAGCACTCCTGCACGTTGCTGCCGGCGCCGAGCACAATCGGCTCGTTATCGCCGCGCAGCGTGGCAAACGGCCACACGTTGACGCCGGCGCCGAGCGTGACCAGGCCGATCACGCAGGCGTTATCGAAGACGAAAGCGCTGGGGTCGATCTGCGGAACGCGGTCGTCGAGTTGGTAGATCGCCATGGGGATGCCGTTATCGGAGGCGCGCGACCTAGAATGCCGCGCATGGTTTCCAGTGTAACGAGGGCAGGGGCTTGCGAGCTGCGCGCGGCGGCGCTCGATGCGCTGCGGCTTGCCGATCCGGAGCGGAAGGCGGCTGCGACTCGACGGCTGTCGGAGGCGCCACCCGCAGTCGATCCCACCACAGTTATCGACGAACCCGCCGGTCTGCCGGGCCGGCCGCCGTGGCCGGAGTTGGTGCCGCCCGGACGCGTCGCCGCGCGCGGCGCCGGCTCGCGCGAGGGGCGCGCGGCGCTGCTGCATGCGCTGGCGCACATCGAGTTCAACGCGATCAACCTGGCGCTCGATGCGATCTGGCGCTTCGCGGGCCTGCCCGCCGACTACTACCGCGACTGGCTGCGCGTGGCGGCGGAAGAGGCGCTGCATTTCGGCCTGCTGCGCGAGCGCCTGCGTGCGCACGGCCACGACTATGGCGACTTTGCCGCGCACGACGGGCTGTGGGAGATGGCGGCCAAGACGCGCGGCGACGTGCTGGCGAGAATGGCGCTGGTGCCGCGCACGCTCGAAGCGCGCGGGCTGGACGCGTCGCCGCAGGTGCGCGCCAAGTTTGCCGCCGCGGGGGATGTGGAATCGGCCGCGGTGGTGGACATCATCCTGCGCGACGAGATCGGCCACGTGGCGATCGGCAATCGCTGGTTCGGCTGGCTGTGCCGCGAGCGCGGGCTGGAGCCTGCACCGACCGCCGCGCGGCTCGCCGGCGAGTACGGCGCGCCCCGGCTGCGCGGGCCGTTCAACCTCGCCGCGCGCCGCGCCGCCGGCTTCGACGACGCGGAACTCGCGCAATTGGAGGCGGCGGCCGGATGAGCGTGATGCTTGAAGTCCATCCCGGCATGCCCGGCCGCGCCTTCGAGGACTTTGCGGTTGGCGACCGCTTCGGCTGCACCGTGACCGTCGAGGAGCGCCACCTGATGCAAGGCGCCGAACTGATCGGCGACTTCAACCCGCTGCACGTGGACGAGGCGTTTGCTCGCGGCAGCCGCTTCGGCGGGCGCATCCTGCATGGCGTGCTGACTTCGGCACTCATGAGCGCGCCCTTTGGCAATCTGGTTGCGGGCACCGCGGTGGCTTACCTGGAGCACAACGCGCGCTTCCTGGCGCCGGTCACGATCGGCGACGAGCTGCTGATCGAACGGCGCGTTGGCGAACTCGCCGCCAAGCCAGCGCGCGGCGCAGGTGTCGTCGTGGCCGAGTGCGAGGCGCGCAATCAGCGCGGCGTAGTGGTGGCGACTGCGACGGGCAAGATGCTGGTGGCGATGCGTCAGCCGGCGGGTTGACCTTCGTTTCGCTGCGCCTCCCGCTCCCGCAACACCCGCCGCTGCACCTTGCCGGTGGTGGTCATCGGCAGCGCATCCAGAAACTCGATCTCCTTCGGATACTCGTAGGGCGCCAGCTTGCCGCGCACATGCTGCTGCAACTGCTCGACCAGCGCGGCGTTGCCGGTAAAGCCTTCGGCCAGAACGACGAAGGCCTTGACCACGTTGCCGCGCTCGGCATCCGGCCTGGGCACGACCGCGGCGTTGACCACCGCCGGGTGCTTGACCAGGCAGTTTTCGATCTCCGCCGGGCCAATCCGGTAGCCGGCGGATTTGAAAACGTCGTCGGCGCGGCCCTGGTACCAGGGGTAGCCGTCGGCGTCGCGCGTGGCGAGGTCGCCGGTGCGACACCAGGAGTCCGCGAGATCGCCAGTGAACTTGCGGCGCGTGGCGGCGTCGTTGCCCCAGTAGCCAAGAAAGAACACCGGGTCCGGGTGACCGTGGATGTCCTTGCGGTGCACAGCCACCTCGCCGATGGCGCCAGGCGGCAGTTCGTTGCCGTCGTCGTCGATCACGCCGACCCGATGGCCGGGGTAGGGCCGGCCCATGCTGCCGGCGCGCGGCGGCCAGCAGCCCTGTGAGTTGCCGACGATGTAGTTCATCTCGGTCTGGCCGAACATTTCGTTGACGGTGATGCCCAGCCGCTCGCGCGTCCCGTCGAACACCGCGCCGCCGACCGGCTCGCCCGCGCTCATGATTGCGCGCAGCCGCAGGCCACTGGGCGCGCGCCAAGCCTGGGAGCGCATCATCATCTTGAGCGCGGTGGGAAAGAGAAACGCGTTGCTCACGCGGTAGCGCTGCATGAGCTCGAGCGCCTTCTCTGGCGAGAAGCGCCCGCGATAGCCCATGATCGGGAAGCCGAAGTACAGCGTCGGCAGCAGGGCATCCATCAGCCCGCCGGTTCAGGCCCAGTCGGCCGGCGACCAGAACACGTCGCCCGACTGCGGAAACCAGTCCTGCGACGCGACGAAGCCCGGCAGGTTGCCGATCAGCGCACAGTGCGGCATCAGCGCGCCCTTGGGCGGGCCGGTGGTGCCGCTGGTGTAGATCAGGATCGCGGCTTCGGTGGCCAGCGTGTCGACCAGCGCAAAGCGGTCGGCGGCTGCGCCGAGCAATGCCTGCCAGCCGTCGGGGCCGGCGCCATCGACCACGATCAGATGGCGCAACTGGGGGCAGGACGACCGCAGCGCGTGCAGTACCTCCGCAGTGCCGCGCTCGCAGACGGCAACCACGGCGCCGCTGTCCTGCAAGCGGTACTCCAGCGCGTCCGGGCCGAACAGCATCGACAGCGGCATCGCCACCGCGCCCATCTGGTAGATGGCCATATGCGCGACCGCGGTCTCCGGCCGCTGCGGCAGCACGATCGCCACCCGGTCGCCGCGGCGTACGCCGAGCGCGGCGAGCGCGTTGGACAGCCGGTTGGCGTCGGCTTGAAGCGCCGCGTAGCTGTAAGTCTGCGCGGTGTCGGCCTCGTCTTCATAGTGGATGGCGATGCGCGAGGACTCCGCCGCCCAGCGCCGGCCGCAGACCTCGGCGATATTGAACTCGCGTGGCACCTGCCAACGAAAGTTGCGGTACAGCTCGTGGTATTGGTCGAAGCTCATGGCGGGGGCGGCCCGGTTGTTATCGTTCGCCGCGATGATCGCCCAGGCCGCGCCGCGCGGCAATTGCGTATGAAGACTTCCAGCTCACGCTTTGTGCCGATCCGCGGCCTGTCGTATCACCTGCGCGAATGGGGCCGGCACGGGGCCGCTCCCGTGGTGCTGTTGCACGGTTGGATGGACGCTTCGGCGTCGTTCCAGTTCGTCGTCGATGAACTGGCCGGCGACTTGCACCTGATCGCCCCGGACTGGCGTGGTTTCGGCCGCACCGAGCCGCCGGCGGCGGACTGCTACTGGTTTCCCGATTACCTCGGCGATCTCGATGCGGTGCTCGATGTGGTCAGCCCGCACGAGCCGGTCGCGCTGGTCGGGCACAGCATGGGAGGCAACGTCGCGTTGATGTACGCCGGCGTGCGGCCACAGCGGGTGCGCGCACTGGTCAACCTCGAAGGCTTTGGCCTGCACGACACCACGCCGGATATGGCGCCGGCCCGCTATGCGCGCTGGCTGGATGAGTTGCGCGAGCAGCCGCCGCTGCGCGACTACGTCTCGCGCGAGGCGGTGGCGCTGCGGCTACGCAAGACCAACCCGAGGCTGTCCGAAACGCGGGCCGCATTTCTCGCCGAGCATTGGGCGGTGCCGACCGCGGAGGGCCGTTGGCGGCTGGCGGCCGACCCGGCGCATCGGTTGGTCAATCCCGTGCTGTACCGCTGGGCGGAAGTGGCGGCGTGCTGGGCGCAGATTGCCTGTCCGGTGCTTTGGGTCGAGGGCGCGGACACCGACGCGCACAAATGGGCCGGCGATGCGGCCGAACTCGAACGGCGCCGCGCGGTGATCCCCCACTGCCGTGCGGCGACGGTGGCCGATGCCGGCCACATGCTCCACCATGACCAGCCGGCGGCCGTGGCGCGGTTGATCGAGGAGTTTCTTGCCGGGTAGCGATTACGCCCGCGCCAGCCGGTCCAACGCCAGCCGCAGCGTTTCGTCGCGCTTGGCAAAGCAGAAGCGCACCACGCGGTTGTCGAAGGGCTGCGCGTAGAAACCGCTGACGGGGATCGAGGCTACGCCGTACTCGGCGACGAGCCTTTGGGCGAAGTCCGCTTCGGGTGCGTCGGCAATCGCCGAGTAGTCGGCGAGCACGAAGTAGGTGCCCTCGCAGGGCAGCACCTTGAACTTGGTGTTGCGCAGGCCGTCGATAAACAGATCGCGCTTGCGCTGATAAAACGCCGGCAGTTGCTCGTAGGCGGTCGCGTCGTCGAGGTAGCGGGCCATCGCGTGCTGGCCGGGCGTGTTGACCGCAAACACCATGAACTGGTGCACCTTACGGATCTCGGCGGTGAGCGGTGCGGGTGCGAGCGCGTAGCCGATCTTCCAGCCGGTCGTGTGGCAGGTCTTGCCGAAGCTCGAAATCACCACCGTTCGCTCGGCCAGCAGCGGCGAGCTGGCGAGCGATCGATGCGGTGCGCCGTCGAACACGATGTGCTCGTAGACCTCGTCGGACAGCAGGAAGATGCCGGTGGCCGCGACGATCTCTTCCAGCGCGCGCAGGTCGGACTCGCGCAGCGTGCGGCCGGTCGGGTTGTGCGGGAAGTTGAGCATCGCGAGGCGCGTGCGCGGCGTGATCGCGTCGCGCACCCGTTGCCAGTCGGGGGCGTAACCGTTGCGGTGGTCGAGCGGCAGGTAAACCGGCCGGCCGCCTGCCAGCTCGATCGACGGCACGTAGCTGTCGTACACAGGTTCCAGCACGACGACCTCGTCGCCGGGCCGCACCAGCGCGAGCACCGCGGCCATGATCGCCTGCGTCGCTCCGGCGGTCACGGTGAGTTCGGTCTCGGCGTCGTAGCGATGGCCGTAGAGCCGCGCGTGTTTGGCGGACAGACGCTCGCGCAGCAGCGGCACGCCGGCCATCGGCGCGTACTGGTTGTGCCCTGCGGCGACTGCCTCGGCGAAGTCACGCTGCAAGCGCGGATCGCAGTCGAAGTCCGGGAAGCCTTGGCCGAGATTGACCGCCCCGTGTTTGGCGGCGAGCGCCGACATCACGGTGAAGATCGTGGTGCCGACGTTGGGCAATTTGGAGGGGCCCAGCTGCGCCCGCGGATCAGGTGTCGCCATGGCTCTCGGTCGTCGAACGATGCGGCCGGTGTTTGCGCTAGCGTGCGGGGCAGTCGCCTTTGGGCCTAGCGCGCCGCGGCGCGGCGCACTTCGTCTTCGACCCAGGGCGCCAGCGCATCGAGCGCCTGGCCCACCGCGCGGTCGAACGCGGCGACCGCGGCGGCGGGGTCGTTGCGCTCCGCGGGCACGGCGACACTTTCCGTCTTGCGCGCGACCAGCGTGCGGTTGCGGCGGTCGATCAACTCGGCGCGCAGTGTCAGCCGCGCGACGGTCGGCGTCACCGAAACGTCGTGCACGATCTCCTGGATCGACAGCGCCAGCATCCAGTCGCCCGCCAGTTGCCCGAGCGGCACGACCGCGGCAAACGCGCCGCGCGCTTCCAGCCGCTGCTGTACCAGCGTGACGAGCCGCCGCTCGGGCCGCTCGCTCCAGCGGGCAAGCTCGTAGGTAGCGCGCTCGCCGGGGCGGCGGGCATAGGCGATGCGCGTGCCGTCCGCGGCGGGGTCGCCAGACTGCATCGTGAGCAGCAGCACGGGCGCGGCGGGGGCTTGCTTGGGGACGCTGCCGGCGCCGGCGTCGCCAAGTACGTAAACGGTCGGGGCGGCGCTGTCGCCGGCGCCGATGGAGATGCAACCGGCCAGCAGCGTGGAAGCGAGCAGGGCGCAGCCGGCGCGGCGGCGAGGCATCATGGCGCTTTCTCCCCGGGCCCGAGATTGGCGCGATTCGGCGCGGCAAACGACTGCCCCACATCGCTCAGCCGATCCAGTGTGCGGTTGGCGTTGTCCAGTGTCACACGCAGGTCGATGAGTGCGGCGCTCAATTGATCGTCGATCGAGGCCACGGCACCGTCCAGACGCTTGCCGCCGGCCTGCACCGCCGCGGCGGCGCGGCCGACCTCGGCCAGTGCGCGGCGCGCCTCCTCGAGCGTGGGGCCGAGGTCGCGGTTGAATTCGTCGGCCACCGCGGTCACGCGCTGCGAGGCGCCGCGAACGTCACTCGCGGCCTGCGCCATGGCGGCGAGCGTTTCGTCCAGCGCGGTCAGCCGCGCATTCAGGCCGGCGGTGAAGTCGCGCAAATTGCCGATGGTGGCGGTCAGCGCGTTGCGGTTGCTGGCATCGAGCAGCGCGTTGAAATTGGTCAAGGCCTCGCCGGCCATTTCGCCCAGTTGCTGCACGCGGCCGGTGATCCGGTCGAGGTTGGAACGACCTTCCGCGATCACCGGTAAGGGTTCACCCGCGGGGGCCTGCGTCAGCAGTTCCCCCGGCGGTTCGGGGGTGACCAGCGTGATGCCGGCAATGCCGGTGACGAGGTTGCGCGTCACCACCGCCACCGTGTTGGCGTAAATTGGCGCGCGCCGGTCGAGGCGCACGGTGACGCGCACGCGCTGGGCGCCGTCGGTCAATGCGTAGTCCTCCACGCGGCCGACCTTGATGCCGCGCACGTCCACGTCGCCGCCGATTTGCAAGCCGTCGAGCGCCTGCTGGCTGAAGTAGATCGTGTAGTACCGGAAGTCGCGCTCGGCGCCGACCTGCTTGAGCCAGACGATCGCGGCGACGAGCGCGATCACCAGCGCCACGACGACGGCACCGATGGTGGTGTAGCGCGCTTCCGACTCCATCGCCGGTTACCCTTTGCCGACCATTGTACGAACGGAAAAGTACGCCCGGATCCACGGGTGGTCGATCCGCACGACCTCCGCCGGCGGCGCGTCGGCCAGCACGCGCCCATCGGCCAGCACGATCAGCCGGTCGACCACGGTCAGCACGGTGTCCAGATCGTGCGTGACCAGCAGCACGGCGATGCCGAGCTGATCGACCAGATCGCGCACCAGCCGGTCGAAGCCGCGCGCGGTGGTCGGGTCCAGCCCCGAAGTGGGTTCGTCGAGGAACAGCACTTCGGGTTCGAGCGCAAGCGCGCGGGCGATCGCCGCGCGCTTGCGCATGCCGCCGGACAACTGGCTCGGCATCTTGCCGCCGGCGTCGGCCTCCAGCCCGGCCTGCGCCAGCCGCAACTGCACCAGCGGCGCCAGCAGTTCCGCCGGCAGGCCGCCGTGCTCCTTCAGCGGCACGGCGACGTTCTCCGCGACGCTCAACGAGGAAAACAGCGCGCCGTCCTGGAACATCATGCCGAAACGGCGCTTGACCGCCTGCACCTCGGCTTCGGGCGTGGCCCACATGTCGGTGCCGAGCACTCGCACGCGCCCGGCCGTCGGCGCTTGCAGGCCGACGATCTCGCGCAGCAGCACGGTCTTGCCGGTACCGGAGGCGCCGATAATCGCCGTCAGCGTGCCGCGCCGCACGGCAAAGCTCACGCCGTCGTGCACGCGGTGCTCGCCGAAGCGCGTGACCACGTCTTCGACTTCGATCGCCGGCGCGCTGGCGTTCATATGCCCAGGTGCTGGAAGAGCACGGCAAACGCCGCATCGAGCAGGATCACCGCGACGATGCTCTGCACTACGGTCGAAGTCGTGGCCAGGCCTACCGCGCGCGTGTCGCGGCCGACGTTCATGCCCATCCGGCAGCCGATCAGTGCGATGGCCAGCGCAAACACCGGCGCCTTGCCCAGGCCGACCCAGACGTGGTCGAGGTCGAGCGCGCCGCGCAGCCGCTCCAGAAAAGTCGCCGGTGTGATGCCGAGCATCGGGTCGGCCACCAGCATCGCGCCGAGGATGCCGACCACGTCGCCGACAAAGACCAGCAGCGGCAGCGCCAACACCAGCGCCAGTACCCGCGGCACGACCAGCACCTGGGCGGGCGACAGGCCGAGCGTGTGGATGGCGTCGGTTTCTTCGGTCAGGCGCATCGCGCCCAGCTGCGCGGTAAAGGCCGCGCCCGAGCGGCCGGCGACGATGACGGCGACGATGATCGGCGCAAACTCGCGCGTCATGCCGATGCCCACACCGTCGACCACAAAAATGTTGGCGCCGTACTTTTCCGCCTGCAGGCCGAGCAGGTAAGCGATGGTGACGCCGATCAACAGCGTCACCAGGGCCACCACCGGGATTGCCTCCAGCAGGCAGTGCTGAATCTGCGCGAAGAGTTCCTTCACCCGCAGCAGGCGCGGCCGCACGAGCAGGGCGCCGAGCGCGGCGCAGGTCAAGCCGAAGAAGGCAAGGTGCCCGCGCAGCAGCCGGCCGAGCGAGAGCACCTCCTTGCCCAGCGCTGGCAGCGGCGGGCGCGGCGGCAGCGCCAGTTGCGGTACGCGGTGGCTTTGCCGGCGCGCGGTATCGAGCAGGACGCGCGCCGGCGCCCCGTCGAAGCCGCGCCAATCGACCCGTTCCGGGTCCGCCCCAGCTTGCTGCAAGGCCCAGAGCAGCGCGAGCGCTGCGGCGCTGTCCAGCTCCGCCAGCGCGGAGCCGTCCACCGCGATGCCGGGTGCCAGCGGCAACGCGCGCAGTCGGGGCCACAGCGTTGGCAGGGCGGCCAGACGCCACGCGCCTTGCAGGTGCAATACCGTACGACCTGCGTCGGCCTCCAGAGCGCAACTCGGTGGCGGCAGGCCGGCGGCACTCATGCGTTAGTTCGGTCGGACGTGGGGGAGGGCGGCCGGGCTCGAAACGCCTCGATCGTCTGTAGGGGCGGCGCCTGCCGGTTCAAGTTGACTCTTTGGCGGGTGGTCGGCGACCGCGGCGGCGCTCCACAGCCGGACGGGCCCCGCCTCTTGCCGCGCACGCGGCCGATGAAGGAGCGTGGACGGCGCGCCGGGGTCATCCACGCTCCTTCAATCGGCGATCTTGAATTCGACGCGCCGGTTGCGGGCGCGCCCGTCCTCGGTCTTCTCGGCGGCCAGCGGGCGCTGGCTACCGACGCCGATGGCGGACACCTTGTCGGTCGGCGCACCATTCGCGTACAGGAAATCGACCACCGCAGCTGCGCGCTGCAAGCCGAGGGACAGCCCAAGGCCGGCCTCTTCACTGTCGTCTGTGTGTCCCGTGACATGCAGACGCGTCCCCTTGGGCAGGCGGTCGATCGCCCGCGCGGCAGCCGTCAACACCGGCTGTGCCTGCTCAGGGATTTCGACGCTCCCCGGCGCGAAGGGAAGCACGATCTGATTGAGCAGCTTAAGGGCGTCAGCCGGGGGCGTGCTCGCTCGCACCTCCGCCAGCTCGATTTGCACGCGGTCGTTGGTCTTCTGCGCCCGCTGCGCCGGGGTTTCGCGATCGCAAGCGGGCAGCGCCAGCGCGGCTAGCGCTAGTGCCGACCACGCGCCGCGCCGAAGCCCGCCGAGGCCACCCATCTAGGCCGCCAGCAACTGCCGCAGCACGTAGGGCAGGATGCCGCCGTGCTTGTAGTACTCGACCTCGATCGGCGTGTCGATACGCAGCTTGAGCGGAATCTGCTTTTCGCCATCCTTGCCGAAGACGATCAGCATCACCTGCATCTGCGGGCGCAGTTCGGTGCCGATCTCGATGTCGAACATTTCGTCGCCGCGGATGCCGAGAGACTCCGCACTGTCGCCCGCCATGAACTGCAAGGGCAGCACACCCATGCCGACAAGATTGCTGCGGTGGATGCGCTCGAAGCTGCGGGCGATCACGGCCTTGACGCCGAGCAGTTGCGTACCCTTGGCCGCCCAGTCGCGCGAGGAGCCGGTGCCGTATTCCTCGCCGCCGAAGACGACGGTAGCGACGCCATCCTTGATGTAGCGCATCGCCGCGTCGTAGATCGACATCCGCTCGCCGCTCGGCTGGTGGATCGTCAGGCCGCCCTCGACGCGCGAGCCGTCGGCGTTGGGCGGGATCATCAGGTTCTTGATCCGCACGTTGGCGAAGGTGCCGCGCATCATCACCTCGTGATTGCCGCGTCGTGCGCCGTAGCTGTTGAAGTCCGCCTTGACGACGCCGTTCTCGACGAGCCATTTGCCGGCCGGCGCGCTTTCCTTGATCGAGCCGGCGGGCGAGATGTGGTCCGTGGTGATCGAGTCGCCGAAGGTGCCCAGCGCCCGCGCCTGGTTGACGCCGAGCAACTGGCTCTTGGGCTTCATCGTGAAGCCGTCGAAGAACGGCGGCTTGGCGATGTAGGTGGACTTCGGCCACGGATAGACCTGCCCGGTCGCGCCCTGCACCTTGGCCCACAGCGGACCCGGCTCGCTCTTGACCTTGGCGTAGTTGGCCTTGAAGGCCGCGGGGTCCATCGCCGCGCTCATCAGGGCCACGATTTCATCAGTGCTCGGCCAAATGTCCCCGATCCACACATCCTTGCCACCCTTTCCCTTGCCGACCGGCTCGGTCATCAGGTCGCGCAGCACGGTGCCGGCCAACGCGTAAGCGACCACCAGCGGCGGCGAAGCGAGGAAGTTCGCCTTCAGGTTCGGATGAATGCGCGCCTCGAAGTTGCGGTTGCCCGACAGCACCGCGGCGCAGATGAGATCGTTCTTGACGATCGCCTCGTTGATCTCCGGAGTCAGGTCGCCCGCGTTGCCGATGCAGGTGGTGCAGCCGTAGGCGGCCACCGAGAAGCCGAGCTTTTCCAGATAAGGCAGCAGCCCCGTCTTGGTCAGGTACTCGGTAACGATCCTTGAGCCGGGCGCCAACGAGGTCTTGATGTGCTTCTTGACCGTGAGCCCCGCTTCGACCGCCTTCTTGGCGAGCAGGCCGGCGGCCAGCAGCACGCCGGGGTTGGAGGTGTTGGTGCAGGAGGTGATCGCGGCGATCAGCACGTCGCCGTTCTTGATCTCGATTCCGTTGCTGGTGGTGAAGCTTTGCGTGAGCTTGTCCGCAGGCTGGTTGAATCCGTTCTCGCCGGTCGGCTTGGAGTAGAGCGAGGCGAACTGCGTTTTGACGTTGCCGATCTCGATCCGATCCTGCGGCCGCTTGGGGCCGGCGAGCGACGGGGCGACGGTCGAAAGGTCGAGCGTCAGCGTCTTGCTGTACTCGATCTGTCCGGCCTGCGGAATGCCGAATAGGCCCTGCGCCTTGACGTAGGCCTCGAAGGCGGCGATCTCGTCCTGGGTGCGGCCCGTGCCGCGGAAGTAGTCGAGCGTGCGCTCATCGACCGGGAAGAAGCCCATCGTCGCGCCGTACTCCGGCGCCATGTTGGCGATCGTGGCGCGGTCGGTCACCGCCAGCGAGGCGGTGCCCTCGCCAAAGAACTCGACGAACTTGCCGACCACTTTTTCCTTGCGCAGCATTTCGGTGATGGTAAGCACGAGGTCGGTGGCGGTGCAGCCTTCGCGCAGCCGGCCCTTCAACTCCACGCCGACAACGTCGGGGGTCAGGAAGTACACCGGCTGGCCGAGCATGCCGGCTTCGGCCTCGATGCCACCGACCCCCCAGCCGACCACGCCGATGCCGTTGATCATCGTCGTGTGGCTGTCGGTGCCGACGAGGGTGTCCGGATAAACCACGCCGCCTTTCTGATGCACGCCGCGCGCCAGATACTCGAGGTTGACCTGGTGCACGATGCCAAAGCCGGGCGGCACCACGCCAAAGGTGTCGAAGGCCTGCATGCCCCACTTCATGAACTCGTAGCGCTCGCGGTTGCGCTGGAATTCGAGCTTCATGTTGAGGTCCAGCGCCTGCGGGCTGCCGTAGTGGTCGATCATCACCGAGTGATCGACCACCAGATCGACCGGCACCAGTGGCTCGATCGTCTTCGGGTTCTTGCCCATCTCGGCCGCCACGTTGCGCATCGCGGCCAGATCCGCCAGCAGCGGCACGCCGGTGAAGTCCTGCAACACCACGCGGGCGACGACGAAAGGGATTTCGTCCACGCGCTCGGCGTTCGGCGCCCATTGCGCCAGTTGGCGCACGTGCTCTTCGGTCACCTTGACGCCGTCGCAGTTGCGCAGCACCGCTTCGAGCACGATGCGGATCGACACCGGCAGGCGGTTGACCGTCGGAAAGTGCTTGGCCAGCGCAGGCAGGCTGTACAGCTTGGCCTTGCGGGCGCCGAT
>JAJTHJ010000213.1 GCA_021298875.1 Burkholderiales bacterium
CCACCTGCTGGCGCGCGACCGCGACGGCCTCTTCGAACTGTCCGTTCAGGATCAGCCGCGCGAAGGCCTTGGAGCCGGTGACGTTGGTGCGCTCGCCGACGTTGACGAAAAGGCTTTCGGTGGTGATGTTGAGCGGCTCCAGGCCGGACAGGAGCAGTGGAGCGATGGCGAGGCGGTCTTCCCTCACCCCCGCCCCTCTCCCGGGGGGAGAGGGGAGAAAACCCTCTCCCCCCGGGGGCGGGTGGCGCGAAGCGCCGGGTGAGGGAGGAACGCTAGCCCGAGCGGAAGCAACCCGCCTCGGCGCAATCCCCTCAATCGCCTTCGCTATCGCCGCAATATGCTCCGGCGTCGTCCCGCAGCACCCCCCGGCGATATTGACGAAGCCCGCCTGCGCGAACTCCAGCAGCAGGCGCGCGGTGATCTCCGGCGTCTCGTCGAAGCCGGTGTCGCTCATCGGGCTCGGCAGGCCGGCGTTGGGATAGACGCTGACGAAGGTATCCGCCTTGGCGGCCAACTCCTCAATGTAAGGCCGCATCAGCGCCGCGCCGAGCGCGCAGTTCAAACCCACCGTCAGCGGCCGCGCGTGGCGCACCGAGTTCCAGAACGCCTCGACCGTCTGCCCCGAGAGGATGCGGCCCGACGCATCGGTCACTGTGCCGGAAATCATCACCGGCCAACGCGCGCCACGCCGCTCGAACTCGGCCTCGATCGCGAAGATCGCCGCCTTGGCGTTCAATGTGTCGAAGATCGTCTCGACCAGCAGGATGTCCGCGCCGCCGTCGAGCAGCCCGCGCGCCTGCTCGCCGTAGGCCTCGATCAGTTGGTCGAAGGTCACGTTGCGCGCGCCAGGGTCGTTCACGTCGGGCGAGATCGACGCGGTCTTCGGGGTCGGCCCCAGCGCACCGCAGACAAAGCGCGGCTTCGCGGCGGTCGAATACTTGTCGCAGGCCGCGCGCGCGATGCGGGCGGCCTCGACGTTCATCTCGTAGGCCAGATGCGCGAGCCGGTAGTCCTCCTGCGCGATGCTCGTGGCGCCGAAGGTGTTGGTCTCGATCAGATCTGCGCCCGCAGCCAGATATTGCTCGTGAATCTCGGCGATCACCTGCGGGCGCGTGAGCAGCAGCAGCTCGTTGTTGCCGCGTACATCCACCGGATGCTCGGCAAAACGTGCGCCGCGAAAGTCGGCCTCGGTCAGTTTGTAGCGCTGGATCATCGTGCCCATCGCGCCGTCCAGGATCAGGATGCGGCGCGCGAGCAGTTCGCGCAGGCGGTCTTCGAGGGACGAACGCGCGCCGGCGGCGCCGCGCCCGTCGGGGTGGCGCGTGTTCATCGCGGGCCCGTTGAGCATGAGTGGAGCAAGGGCGTGATTGTAGGCGCCCGCCTACAATCGCCGCCCCTCTCACGCCGCTCAAGACATGCGTTTTCCGCCGCTGCGGCTGTCGATCCTCGTGTGGGGGTTGGCGGCCGTGTTCTACATGTTCGGTTTCTTCCAGCGCGTCACGCCGGCGGCGCTGGGCGGCGACCTGATGCGCGACTTTGGCCTGACCGCCGCCGCGCTCGGCAACCTCTCGGCCTTTTACTACTACGCCTACGCGGCGATGCAGATTCCGACCGGCATCCTGGTCGATCGGCTGGGGCCGAGCCGGCTGTTTTTCGCCGGGGCGATCCTCTCCGGCATCGGTGCGTTGCTGTTTGCGCTGGCGGAGTCGGTGGTCGTCGCGGGGCTGGGCCGCGCGCTGATCGGCGCTTCGCACGGGCTGGCCTGGGTGTCGATGCTGACGCTGGCCGCGCATTGGTTCCCGCCGACACGCTTTGGCACGATGTCCGGGCTGTCGTTGGCGGTGGGCACGCTGGGCGCGGTGCTGGCCGGCCCGCCGCTGCGGTGGCTGGCCGACGACTATGGCTGGCGCACGGTGATCGCCGTCTCCGGCGGCTTTGCGCTGTTGCTCGCGGTGGCGATCCGTATCTGGATGCGCGACGATCCGCTCGACCGTCGCTACCTGAGCTACGCGCCACCCTCGGCGCATCCGCGCGTGCGCCACGCCCAGGGGGCGCAGCCGCCGCTGTTGCATCTGCTCGCGCAGGCTCTGCGCTACCGCAACCCACTGCTGATCTTCTGGGTCAATTCCGGCATCTGCGGCGCGTTCCTCGCGTTTACCGGGTTATGGGGCGTGCCGTTTTTCGTCCAGCAGCACGGCTTGACGGTCAAGCAGGCGTCACTGATCACCGCGGCGATGCTGGTGGTGTTTGCCGTCAGTGGGCCGGTGTGGGGCGCACTGTCGGACCGCTGGCGGCTGCGCAAGCGCCCCTTCGTGCTCGGCGCCACGCTGACCGCAGCGGGCTTTGCGCTGCTTGCGCTGTTTCCGGCCGCGCCGCTGGCACTGCTGATCGCGCTGATGCTCGCCGCCGCCTTCGGTGCCGGTGCGATGGTGCTGTCCTTCGGCTACGCAAAGGAATCCGTGCCGGCGCCAGTGCAGGGCGCGGTGACCGGGCTGGTCAACGCCGGGGTGATGTTCGGCACGCTGGTGCAGATGCCGGTGATCGGCTTGATCCTAGATCGCTTCTGGCAAGGCGTCGTGGTCAACGGCGTGCGCCAGTATGGGTTGGAGGCGTTCCAGGCCGGCTTGCTGTTCCTTGCCGGCTGGATCGTCGTGTCCTACCTGCTGCTGCTCGCCACGCGCGAGACGCACGCGCGCGCTGCGCACTGAGCGCGGTCAGTGCGCAATGACGGGGGTGGTCATCAAGCCCGTGTAGCCGCCGAGAAACTCGTCGATGTCGTCCGGCGAGGGCTGCTTTTCCGCCAGCGCCTGCACGCTGGCGCGGAACTGCGCGGCGTCGGCGCCGGCGAGAAAGATCTCGCGCCGCAGCGTCTTGTCCATGATCTCGAAGCCGCCGACCGGCGCGCGGCCGGCAGCCGGCGCCTCGAAGTCCGAGAACTCGAGCACGCAGTAGTGGGGGCTGTTGTAGATCAGTTGCATGGTGCGGGCAAGGAGCGAAACTCACCCGGTACTTGGGACGCCACCCGGCGAATTCAAGTGCCCGCGTGCCGCGCCAGAAACTCCCGCAGTGCCGCGTCGAAGCGCTCGGGCTGCTCGACGTTGGACAGATGCGCCGCGCCGGGGATCACGATCAGCTTCGCGCCGTCGATCGCCTGGGCGATCTCCTCGGCCATCGACGGCGGGGTGCCCTGATCTTCGGCGCCGACCACCACCAGCACCGGGCAGCCGATGTTGGCAAGGCGCGTCGTCAGGTTCAGCCGCGAAATCGCGTGAATGCAGCCGACGTACCCATTGACCGGCGTCTTGCGGATCAGCCCGCCGATGTGCAGCAGCCAGCCGCCGCCGCGCGCACGGTAGGGGGCGGTAAACCAGCGCTCCAGAGTGGCGGCCACCACCGCCTGCATGCCGAGTTCGGCGCGCACCGCGCCGATCCGCTGCGCCCACGCCGGCTTCATCTCCGGCGGATAGCGGCCGCTGGTATCGGCGAGCGTCAGCGTGGCAAAGCGCAGCGCCGCCATCTGGCCGATCATCCCGCCCAGCGACAGGCCGACGAAATGGCAGCGACCGATGCCCAGCGCGTCGAGCAGCCCGCGCAGGTCGTCGGCCAGCGGTTCCAGCGTGTATTCCCCGGCCGGCGCGCTCGACGCACCGTGCCCGCGCACGTCGTAGCTCAGCACATTGAACTCGGTGGCGAAGGACACCGCTTGCTCGTCCCACATGCTGTGGTCGCAGGCGAGCGAGTGGGCAAATACCAGCCATGGCCGCGCCGGATTGCGCGGCCCGTCGATCGTGTAAGCGATGTCGATGCCGTTAACTTGCGCCTTGTACATCGTCTTGCTCCTCCCCTGCGGTGCGGACCGTAAAGGCCACCCCCAGCGCGCCCTCCCGCAGCATTTTTTCGATTCGTTGCCGATGCTCGTCGGCGGCGATCAGCAGCAGCACCGACCGCGGCCGCCGCTCGCGCAGCAGCCGCGTCAGCCCCACCCGCAGCGGCAGCTGGCCGACACAGCAAGCGCACCCCGGCGCCAGCCGCAGCAGCGCGATGCCCTCCGGCACATGCAGGTCGAAGAACGCGCCTTCGGCGACCACCGCGGCCGCGCTTTCGTCGGCGGCTTGCCGCCGTGCGTCGAGCCAGGCATCGATTTCCGCCTGCTGCGCCGTCGCACCGCGCGCGACGCGCAGTTCCAGCGCGACCGCGCTCACTTCCGCCAAAACGCCGGTGTAAAAAGCACGAGCACGCTCAGCAGTTCGAGCCGTCCGACCAGCATCGCGAAGATGCATACCCAGGTCTCGAAATCGTTCAGACTCGCGTAGGTGGTGGCCGGGCCGACCTGGTTCAAGCCGGGGCCGGTGTTGTTCAGGGTGGCCACCGTCGCGGAGAACGCGGTGATCGCATCCAGCCCCGAGGCCATCAGCAGCAGCGTGCAGGCCGTCATCACCGCGCCGTAGATCAGCATGAAGGCGAGCACGGCGAAGATCACGTGGTTTTCGATCGTCTGCTCGCCGATGCGCAGCGGCTGCACCGCACGCGGATGCAGGATGCGCACGAACTCGCGCCGCGCCTGCTTGAGCAGGATCAGCCCGCGGATCATCTTGATCCCGCCGCCGGTGGAGCCGGCGCAGGTGGCGAAGCTCGACAGGAACAGCATCAGCACCGGCGCGAAAATCGGCCACTGGTTGTAGTCGGTGTTGGCGTAGCCGGTGGTGGTGGCGATCGACACCGTATTGAAGGTCGCGTAGCGCAGCGACGTCCAGAAGTCGTCGTACACGCCGCGCCAGACGAGAAAGACCGCGATCAGCACCGACGCGCCGAGCACGACCGCGACGAACGCCTGCCCCTCCGGGTCGCGCAGATAAACCCAGACCGTCCGTTTACGCCACGCCAGAAAGTGCATCGAGAAGTTGATACCGGCGATCAGCATGAAGACGATCGCCACCGCCTCGATGGCGGGTGAGTTCCAGTAGCCGAAGCTCGCATCGTGCGACGAAAACCCACCCAGCCCCATCGTCGAGCACATGTGCATGAACGCGTCCGCCCAGCTCATGCCGGCCGCCGCATAGGCCAGAAAGCAGGCGAGCGACAGAGCCAGATAAATGGCGTACAGCCCCTTGGCCGTGTCGGCGATGCGCGGGGTGAGCTTGGATTCCTTCAGCGGCCCGGCGGTTTCCGCCTTGTAGATCTGGCTGCCGCCGACACCGAGCAGCGGCAGGATCGCCACCGCCAGCACGATGACGCCCATGCCGCCCATCCACACCAGCAAATGGCGCCACACGTTGATCGACAGCGGCAGGTCGTCCAGCCCCGACAGCACCGTGGCGCCGGTGGTGGTCAGCCCCGACATCGTCTCGAAGTAGGCGTCGGTGAACGACAGGCCCGGCAGGTGCAGGATGAGCGGCAGCGTGGCAAAGGCCGGCAACACCGTCCACACCAGCGTGACCAATAGAAAGCCGTCGCGCGGTTGCAGTTCGCGCTTGAAGCGGCGGGCGCCGAAGAACAGCAGCGCGCCGGCGCCGAGCGTGATCAAAAAGGCGTTGTCGTAGGCGGTCAGCCCCGGATCGCCGCCGATTGCGGCAACGGCGAGCGGCACCAGCATGGTGACCGCAAAGATCATCAGCACGCCGCCCAACACGGCGAGCACCGGGAAGAGCGAACGGGCGAGCGCGGTCATGGCAGGGCAGGCCGGGTGAGGGCGGCGCGGATTATGCGCCGCGCCCGGCTTACCTGCCGTATAACACGCTCGGCAGCCACAACCCGATCTGCGGGAACACGTACAGCAGCACGATCGCCAGCACCTGGATCGCCATGAACGGCAGCATGCCGGCGAAGATTTGGTTCAGCGTGACGTGCGGCGGCGACACGCCCTTCAGATAAAAGGCCGCCATCGCCACCGGCGGGCTCAAGAATGCGGTTTGCAGATTGAGCGCCACCAGCAGGCCGAAGAACAGTGGATCGATGCCGAAGTTGTCCAGCAGCGGTATGAAGATCGGCATGAAAATCACGATGATCTCGGTCCACTCCAGCGGCCAGCCGAGGACGAAGATGATGATCTGCGACAGGATCAGGAACTCGGTCTTCGACAGCCCCAGCGACAGCACCCAGTTTTCGACCAGTTCCTGCCCGCCGAGCAGCGCAAACGCGGCCGAGAAGATCGCGCTGCCGACGAAGAGCCAGCACACCATCGCGCTCGTCTTGCCGGTCAGGTAGGACGACTCGCGCACGGTCGGCAGCAGCCCCGCCTGCTTGACCGCAAAAGCCGTCCACACGCCCACGCAGGCGATCGCCAGCACGCCGAGCCAGGTCGGCACCGGCCCGCCGAAGGTCTCGGGGAAGCGGAACCACGACACCGACACGAAGAACGGAATCCACAGCGGGATCCACAGCAGCAGCGCGCGCTTGACCTTCTCGCTCGGGTAATTGAGCAGCAGGTAGATGGCGGCCAGCACGCAGCCGCCGAAGGCGCCGACCGCGGCCGCCTCGGTCGGCGTGGCCAGACCAAAGACGATCGACCCGAGCACGGCGAGGATCAGCACCACCAGCGGGAAGAACGACGCCAGCAGCATCTTGAAGATTTCCAGCCGCTGGAAGGTCAGGAGCGCGTAGAAGCCCACGAGCAGCAGCGCGCCGACGCCAAAGGCAATCCAGAAGCCCATCGGTGCCGGGCGGTCCGGCGCCGCAACGGGCGCTGGCGTCGCACCCGCGGCGGCAGCGCCGGGAGGCTCTTGCGGTCCGCTCGCACCAGGCGGCTCGCGCAGCGCGCCGGGCGGTTCTTGCAAACCGCCCGCACCCGGCGGCTCCTTGACGCCTGTCGCACCGGGGGGTTCCTGCAAGCCACCGGCACCGGGCGGTTCACGCAGTGCACCCGGCGGCTCTTGCAGACCGCCGGCGCCGGGCGGCTCCTTGAGTCCAGTCGCTCCGGGCGGCTCTTGCAGCCCGCCCGCAGGTGCGGGTTCGCGCAACGCGCCAGGGGGCTCTTGCAAGCCGCCCGCGGCCGGCGGCTCCTTCACCGCGGCAGCGCCCGGCGGCTCTTGCAAGCCCCCCGCAGGCGCGGGCTCGCGCAGCGCGCCCGGCGGCTCGGCCAGTCCACCGGCGGCAGCCGGGGCCGCGTCCTGCCCCATCACCTGCAAGCCGGCGGGCGCCTGCACGACCTCCACCGGACGGGTGACGATCAGGTAGCTCTCGAACATCACCAGCAGGAACAACAGCGCCGGCACCAGCGCAATGAACAACTGGCCGAGCAATTGCCGCAGCGGCACCCCGAAGTTGCTGCGGCCCTTCAGGCCGAGCAGCAGCGCCGGCAGCGCGCGGCGCGACACCGTGTCGGACAACTGCTGCGCCAACGGCGGCAACTTGACGAAACGCTGCTCCGCGGTCAGCGGCGGCGCCAGATCGGGTTTGAACCAGGCGACGATGATCACGTACAGGACGTACAACCCAGCCAGCATCAGGCCGGGAAAGAACGCGCCCGCATACAACTGCACCACCGACACGCCGGCGGTGGCGCCATAGACGATCAGCATCACCGACGGCGGGATCAGGATGCCCAGGCAGCCGCCGGCGGTGATCGCCCCGGCGCCGAGCTTGACGTTGTACCCGGCCTTGAGCATCTGCGGGAACGCCAGCAGACCCATCAGCGTGACCACCGCACCGACGATGCCGGTGGCGGTGGCAAACACCGCGCAGGTAAAGAGGGTGGCCACCGCCAGCGACCCCGGCACACGCGCCAGCGACAGGTGCAGGCTCTTGAAGAGTTTCTCGATCAGATTGGCCCGCTCGACCAGATAGCCCATGAAGACGAAGAGCGGGATCGAAATGAGCACGTCGTTGCTCATCACCTTGAACGCCGACTGCACCATCAACGTCAGCGTGCGGCCGATGTCGCGGTCGTAGGCGATCCAGGTAAACAGCACCCCCATGCCCATCAGCGTGAAGGCGGTGGGGAAACCCATCATGATCGCCACCACCACCAGCGCCAGCATCAGCAGGCCCAGGTGGCCGCGGGTGATCGTCTCGGCGCTGCCCAGCACGTAGGCGGCGCCGGCCAGGATCAGCCCCATGATGACGAAGCCGAAGTAAAGCTCCTTGCGGATCTTCA
>JAJTHJ010000091.1 GCA_021298875.1 Burkholderiales bacterium
CGATGCTGCCGGACTGGCGCGGCAGGAACAGCTCAGGACCCTTCTCGCCGACCAGGTAGCCCATGCCGGCCGAGACCGGGCCGCCGGCTGCACGCGCACCACCGAAGCCGAAGGCGCCGACGATCGAGCTGAAGATGTTGCCGAAGCCGCCGCCGGCACCGCCGCCCGTCGCTCCACCGAATATCGATTCGATGCCGTTGAGCAGCGGCTCTGTTACCAGGCGGCGCGTGCCCAGCTTCAGCAGGTCCGACTCCAGCCCCTTGAGGATGTCGCGGAAAGATTTCGACCCGCCGATCGCCGCCTCGAACGCTGAGCTGAACGTGAGCCCGAGATCGCGAGCAGCCCTCGATGCGTCATTGGTTTGCGCTTGAGCAGTCCCGAAGAGGTCAGCGATTACCTGATCCGCTTCAGCCCGCGACCGTCCTCCGGCCTCAGTCTGCCGGTTGATCTCATCGATGAGCGTCTGCAGGCGCCGGGCGCGCGCAATCGCGGTTTCGCCGAATAGCGCCTCAACCTCACCGGCAAGACGGCGCGTGGCCTCGCCAGCCTGATCGGTCGGGTCCAACAATCGGTCCATCGCCTGCCCGAACTCGGTCGCCGAAATCTCGCCGGAGGTCAGTGCGGAGTTGAGCAGTTCCACCTGCTGCTGCAGCTGCGCCGTACGACGAACGAGCGTGTCTGACACCAGGCTTTCGAGCTGGCCAGCGCGCTCCGCCGCACGTTCTTGCACGCCACGGATGCGGCCCACCACGTCAACGCCGGTATCGTCATCGGGCGGCAGGTTTGCCAGCAGCGCGCGCGTCTGTGCATCGACACCACCAGCGCCGGACGATCGGTAAGCGCCGCCGGCTGCCCGCGCTGGGGCCGGCGTATTGCAGCGGGTACCGTCCCAGCGACCACCAGCCGCGACGCACGTCAATGCGGCGGTGTCCGGGCCCTCGAGGTCGTCGCGGCCGCGTGCAATGGTGATCTGGCGCGACTGGCCGCGCGAAGCTTGCCGCAGCGCATCGTTCAGATCTTGCCGACCGGTCGGCGCAAGGGCGCCGGGATTGAGCACCGGCCCGATACGCTGGAACTCGCGCAGCTTCTTGGTACTGGTGTCCGTCTGAACGTCGAGGATCCCAAGCTGACGGATCACCGCGTTGATGCCACTGACCACAGGTCCGCCGAGCGCGATTCCGAGCCCTTCGGCTGACAGCCGAAGCTGGCGCAAGTTGTCGTTGAACTCGCCAGACTGCCGGGCGAAGTCAGCCGAGATCACAAGGCCGAACTTCTCAGCCTGGGCGGCCGCCTTTGCCAGACCCTCAGCGCCGGTGTTGAGCAGCGGAATGAAGGCGAGCCCCTGCTTACCGAAAAGCTCGGTGGCAAGCGTGCTCTTGAGCGCGCCGTCTTCAAGGCGCTGAAACGCCGCGGCCGCATTGCTCAGCGACTGCTCGGTCGAGCCGCTGATGTCCACGCCCAGCGCGCGGAAGATCTGGCTCGCCTTGCTGGTGTCGTCGGTCGCCTCGATCAGCGACTTGTTGAATTCCTTCAGCCCGACGGTGAGCTGCTCCATCGAGATGTCGGCGAGCTCCGGCGCGACCCGAAGCTTCGACAGCGCCTCTACGGCTACGCCGGTGCGCTGCGACAGGTCGTCGAGGCTGTCGGCGAGGTTGATTGCCGAGCGCGTTTGCGCGACCAGGACGGCGCTGACAGCGGCAGCCGCACCAGCCAGGCCGCTGGCTCCGAGCGTTGCCCGGAAAGCCTCAGCACTTTGCTTTACCCGCTCCATGTTGGAGCGCACCGACTCGAACGCCTGCTTCGTGTCGTCGGTTGCACTGATGCGGATCCGGGCTTCGCTTTGAGCCATCAGCTTCTCGCTTTCACCAGACCACGCGATCGCACTTCCAGTTCGCGCGCAAACAGAACGGGGAAGCGATCGCGAGCCGTGCGTTGCACGGTGTCGACAACGGTTGTTTCCAGGAACACGCGAGGCACGCCGGGAACATAAATCTGCGGGATCGGATAGTCGGGACGCGCGTCTTTCTTCTTCTTCCCCCGGTAGCCCGTGCGCTTGTTGCGCAACTCAACTTGATCGAAGAACTGCGGCTTCCAGTTCGGGCCCCGAACCCTTACCGCGCCCGAGGGCGTGATGAACGCCTTGTCAATGCGCACCGTTCGCCGCCCGATCCTGATCGTGACCCCGGAGCGGGTCTGCCTTGGCTTGAAAAGCTTTGCAGCGATCCGTCGCCCCCCTACAGCGCGCAGATCCACGTACAGCCGATCGCCGCGAGCGTTCCTGAACTTGATCGCTCGCCGAATGACTGGCTCCGGCAATGCGTCGTTCAGTTGCTTTGCGATGACCGGCGCCACAACTTGCCGCGCCGTTACGCCTACCCGATTCAACGAACGCGCGGCGGCTTGTCGCACCTGCTTTGTCGTCAGATCCGAAAACTGCTGCCGAATCGTTTCGTAGCTCGCGCCAAGATCAACGCGAAGATTCAAGCCGCCGGCTACGAAGCTCATCGAGCAGCCCTCTGATCATGATCAGCCGGTCGATCAAACCGTCGAATCGGGTGACGCCTGCGTACTGGCAGGCCGGGGCAATGGACTCGACCCGCCATTCGCCGATCAGGCCCCACACCTCGAGGGCCTGCTCACACTCCGGGGTCAGCGCCGGACAAGGTTCTTCGACCGCTGCGACCCCGAACGCCTCGGCGGCGGACGGCTTCGATCGGTCGAACTCCCAGGTCAGGCGCTGTCGGAGTTTTTTTCGTCGGCCTGAGCGAGCTTGTTTCGCTCCGTCACCCGTCGCATGAAGTCCTGCAGGTACGGGTCGAAGACTTCCAGCCGGTCACCGAGCAGCGCCGACACGAGCGCCGGCACGAACGGAGCAGGACCCTTTGGGTCGATGCCGGCGCTACCCGCAAGCCCGACATCGGCCAGCGTCACCCCGGACCAGCCGATGATGCTGGCAAGCGCCAGGCCTTCGGCCGCTTCGTTCATGCCGGCTGAGTCTTTCTCTCCCACGCCCATCACGGCGCGGCGGATCACCCGACGTTCCGGCAGGCGCACGCTGAACGTCCAGCCGTTGCCGCACGGGTACTGATACACCCGCTCGGCCTCGGCCAGCGCGACGATATGCTCTGGGCTCATATCAGGTCGCGTAGGTGGTGGGCACCGACTGGCCCAGCAGCTC
>JAJTHJ010000108.1 GCA_021298875.1 Burkholderiales bacterium
AATCAGCAGGCGGCGGGCGGCGAGATCGCCGCGCTTGCCCAGCGTCACCAGTTTTTCTACCACCGGGCGCAGGTCTTTCGCCTTGGGCAGCGTGGTCTTGATCGCCTCATGCCGCAGCAGCGAGTTGCTCATGTTGCGCAACATCGCCAGGCGGTGGCTGGTGGTGCGGTTGAGTTTCCGTAGTCCGTGACGGTGACGCATGAGTTCTTCCTTTCAGTCTTGAATTGGCCGGCTCTTCTATCCCACGTCGGGGCGGGCGGCTCTGTGAATGCCTTGGCCTTGTTCCTACTTTTCGAGGCCGGCCGGCGGCCAATTCTCCAGCTTCATGCCGAGCGTCAGGCCGCGCGCGGCGAGCACTTCCTTGATTTCGTTGAGCGACTTGCGGCCGAGGTTCGGGGTCTTCAGCAGTTCGTTTTCGGTGCGCTGGATCAGGTCGCCGATGTAGTAGATGTTCTCGGCCTTCAGGCAGTTGGCCGAGCGCACGGTGAGTTCGAGATCGTCTACCGGGCGCAGCAGGATCGGATCGACCGCCGGCGACACGCGCGCGGCCAGCGCCGGCTCGGCCGAGCCTTCCAGCGCGGCAAACACCGACAACTGATCGACCAGGATGCGCGCCGACTGGCGCACCGCCTCGTCGGGCGTGATGGCACCGTTGGTCTCGATCGTCATCACCAGCTTGTCCAGATCGGTGCGCTGCTCGACGCGCGCGCTCTCCACCGTGTAGGACACGCGCTTGACCGGCGAGAACGATGCGTCGAGCACGATGCGGCCGATGGTCTTGGAGTGGTCTTCGCGGAAGGCGCGCAGGTTACCTGGCACGTAGCCGCGGCCCTTTTCGATCTTGATCTGCATTTCCAGCCGGCCGCCGGCAGACAGGTGGGCAATGACGTGGCCGGGGTTGACGATTTCCACGTCGTGCGGCAGTTCGATGTCGCCGGCGGTGACGACGCCCTCGCCTTCCTTGGCCAGGCGCAGCGTCACTTCGTCGCGGTTGTGCAGCTTGAAGACGATGCCCTTGAGGTTCAACAGGATGTCGACCACGTCCTCGCGCACGCCGTCCAGCGTGGAGTACTCGTGCACCACGCCGGCGATCTGCGCCTCGGTCGGCGCGTAGCCGACCATCGACGACAGCAAGATGCGGCGCAGCGCGTTACCGAGCGTGTGGCCGTAGCCGCGCTCGAAGGGTTCCATCGTGACGATGGCGGAATGCGGCCCGGTCGCTTCGACCTCGATCGAGCGCGGCTTGAGCAGTGCGGTTGCAGTCATGTGATGCCCCTTTTCAATACCCTCGACTCGTTACGTCGATAAGGCTGATGGGTGGGAAACCGTGCTCCGCGATCGGTGATCCGTGATCCGTTGGTCCCTAACGGATCACGGATCACCGATCACGGACACCGGAACTATCGGCTGTAAAGCTCGACGACCAGCGACTCGTTGACGTCCTGCGCCACGTCGTTGCGTTCGGGCACAGACTTGAACTTGCCTTCCATCTTCTTCGGGTCAACGTCGACCCACGACGGAAAGCCGCTTTGCTCGGCAAGCGACAGCGCCTCGGCGATGCGGCCCTGCTTCTTGGCGCGCTCGCGGATGCTGATCACGTCGCCGGGCTTGACCAGCATCGAGGCGATGCCGGCGGTCTGGCCATTTAACGCCACCGCGCCGTGCGACACCAGCTGGCGCGCTTCGGCGCGAGTCGAGCCGAAGCCCATCCGGTAGACGACGTTGTCCAGGCGCGATTCGAGCAGTTCGATCAGCCGCGCGCCGGTGTTGCCCTTGCGGCGGGCCGCTTCGGCAAAGTAGCGGCGGAACTGGCGCTCCAGCACGCCGTACATGCGCTTGACCTTCTGCTTCTCGCGCAGCTGCGTGCCGTAGTCGGAGGTGCGCGCACCCGAGACGCGGCCGTGCTGGCCCGGCTTGGAATCCGCCTTGCACTTGGAGTCGAGCGAGCGGCGCGAGCTCTTGAGAAAGAGGTCGGTGCCCTCGCGGCGCGAAAGCTTGAGTTTTGCTCCGGTATAGCGAGCCATGTCGTGTTTTCCTTCATCCTGGACGGGCCGCGAGGCCCGTCGCATTCAGTCTGCGGCCTCAGCCGCAGACACCGTGGTTGCCCAATTACAGATTGTCGAGACCCATCGTGCCGAGTCTCCGGTTACACGCGGCGGCGCTTGGGCGCGCGGCAGCCGTTGTGGGGAACCGGCGTCACATCCTGGATCGAACTGATCCGGAAGCCCACCGCGTTCAACGCGCGCACCGACGACTCGCGGCCGGGGCCGGGGCCCTTGATGCGCACTTCGAGGTTCTTGACGCCGCACTCGACCGCAGCGCGGCCGGCGACTTCGGCCGCCACCTGCGCGGCGAACGGCGTGGACTTGCGCGAGCCTTTGAAGCCCTGCCCGCCCGACGAAGCCCAGGACAGCACATTGCCCTGGCGGTCGGTGATCGTGATGATCGTGTTGTTGAACGACGCGTGCACGTGCGCCACGCCTTCGGCGACGTTTTTCTTGACCTTCTTGCGCACGCGCTGGGCGGCGACTTGCTGGGCGGTCGGATTGCGAGCAGCCATTTGCGATGTTTCTCCTGCCGCGCCTTAGGCGGCTTTCTTCAGCGCGACCTGCGCCTTCTTCGGCCCCTTGCGGGTGCGCGCGTTGGTGCGGGTGCGCTGGCCGCGCACCGGCAGGCCCTTGCGGTGGCGCACGCCACGATAGCAGCCCAGGTCGATCAGACGCTTGATCGACAACTGCACTTCGCGGCGCAGATCGCCCTCGACGGTGAAGCGGCCCACCGCCTCGCGGATGCGCTCGACCTCGGTGTCGGTCAGCTCGCGCACCTTCTTGGTGGCGGCGATGCCGACCGCATCGAGGATCGCCCGCGCGCGCGCGCGGCCGATGCCGTAGATGGCGGTCAAGCCGATCTCGGCGTGCTGGTTGGGCGGGATGTTGATGCCTGCGATACGGGCCATGATTTTTCCTTCAAACCTGAAATGTCGAAGAAGCGTCGCGAGCGGCCCAAGTCCGGCCCGAGGAGCGCACCCGTACGGATGTGTACGGCGAGCACCGCGGGGGCGGAATTGGGCCGCGCAGTAGCTTGTTCGGCATTTCTTATCCTTGACGTTGCTTGTGCCGCGGGTCCGAGCAAATCACGCGTACCACGCGCTTGCGCTTGATCACCTTGCACTTGCGGCACATCTTCTTGACCGATGCGTTGACTTTCATTGCTTCTTCTCCTTCCACGCCTTACTTGGCGCGGAACACGATGCGGGCGCGGGAGAGGTCGTAGGGCGTCAGCTCCACCGTCACCTTGTCGCCCGGCAGGATGCGGATGTAGTGCATCCGCATCTTTCCGGAAATGTGGCCGAGCACCACATGCCCGTTTTCCAACTTCACGCGAAACGTTGCATTCGGGAGGTTCTCGAGAATCTCCCCCTGCATCTGGATAACGTCGTCTTTGGCCATGCCCTCGCCGCCGCGCGCCTAACGCGAAATGCCCGGGCCGAAGCCCTTGAAATTGGTCTTCTTCAGCAGGCTTTCGTACTGGTGCGTCATCATGAACGCCTGCACCTGCGCCATGAAGTCCATCGTCACCACCACCACGATCAAGAGCGACGTGCCGCCGAAGTAGAACGGCACGTTCCAGCGCAGGTGGAGGAACTCCGGCACCAGGCAAACGAAGGTGATGTAGACGGCGCCGGCCAGCGTCAGCCGCATCAAAATCTTGTCGATGTAGCGGGCAGTCTGGTCGCCGGGACGGATGCCCGGGACGAAGGCGCCGCTTTTCTTCAGGTTGTCCGCGGTCTCCTTACTGTTGAAGACGAGCGCGGTGTAGAAAAAGCAGAAGAACACGATCATCGCCGCGTAAAGCAGCATGTACAGCGGTTGCCCCGGCGACAGCGCGGCGGCCAGATCACGGATCCAGCGGGTGGCGTCGCCGGTGGTGAACCAGCTCGCCAGCGTGGCCGGAAACAGGATGATCGACGAAGCGAAGATCGGCGGGATCACACCCGACATGTTGAGCTTCAGCGGCAAATGCGAGCTCTGCCCGCCGTAGATCTTGTTGCCGACCTGCCGCTTGGCGTAGTTGACCAGAATTTTGCGCTGGCCGCGCTCGACGAACACGACGAACGCGGTGACCAGCACGATCAGGGCGACGATGAAGATCGCCGCCAGCGGGTGGATCGCGCCGGTGTTGACCAGGCTGAACAGCCCGCCGATGGCGGTCGGCAGCCCGGCGACGATGCCGGCGAAGATCAGGATCGAAATGCCGTTGCCCAGGCCGCGCTCGGTGATCTGCTCGCCCAGCCACATCATGAACATCGTGCCGGTGAGCAGCGCCACCACGGTGACGAACATGAACATCGGCCCGGGGTTGAGCACCAGCCCTTGCTGCGATTGCAGCGCAATGGCGATCCCGTAGGCCTGCACCAGGGCAAGCACCACGGTGCCGTAGCGCGTGTACTGGGTGATCTTGCGCCGGCCGGCCTCGCCCTCCTTGCGCAACGCCTCCAGCGAGGGCAGCACGTAGGTCATCATCTGCATGATGATCGAGGCCGAGATGTACGGCATGATGCCGAGCGCGAGCACCGAGAAGCGCGACAGCGCGCCGCCCGAGAACATGTTGAACAGGCCCAGGATGCCGCCGCTTTGCGAGTTGAAGAGCTGGCGCATCTGGTCGGGGTCGATCCCCGGCACCGGAATGTGCGTGCCGATCCGGTAGACGACGAGCGCGAGCAACAGGAAGATAAGCCGGCGCTTCAGATCGCCGTACTTCCCGGTCTTGCCCAGCGTTGCTGCGGTGCTTGACACCTGAGTCGTCCCCTGTCTGTGCCAGCCTTACTTGGCCGGCTTGGCCGCCTTGGCCTTGGCGCCGCCCGCGGCCGGCGTCGGCGCGCCCTTGGCGCCCTTGGCTTCCTTGTCGCCCTTGCCCTTGGCGGCCGCCTTGGGCTTTTCCGCCTTGGCGGCGCGCACGCCTTCCAGGCGCTTGGCCTTCTCCAGCGACTTCTTCACGCGCGCGGCCTTCTTGCCGTCGGTGGCGACCTTCGCGGCCACCTTTTCGACCGAGCCGCCGGCGGCTTCGATCGCCGCCTTGGCGCCGGCGGTCACACCGATGCCGCGCACGACGAGCTTGCGGGCGAGCTCGCCCGACTTGATCACGCGGGCGTCCTGCGCCAGTTGCGAGACGACGCCGGCTTGCTTGAGCACCAGCAGATCGACCTCGTCGGCCGCCAGGCGTTGCAGGTCGTGCAGGCGCACAGTCTCGACATACCGGCGGGCGAGCGAGGTGAAGCCGCGCTTGGGCAGGCGGCGATGCAGCGGCATCTGGCCGCCTTCGAAGCCAACCTTGTGAAAGCCGCCGGCGCGCGACTTCTGGCCCTTGTGGCCGCGGCCCGCGGTCTTGCCCCAGCCGGAGCCGATGCCGCGGCCGACGCGATGCCGCGCGCTTTTGGCGCCGCCGGCGGGCTTGAGCGAGTTCAAACGCATGGTCTTGTCCTAGCCGGTCACGCGCACGAGGTACGCGATCTTGGTGATCATTCCGCGCACGGCCGGCGTGTCTTCCAGCGTGCGGCTGCTGTTCAACTTGCGCAGGCCCAAGCCGCGCACCGTGGCGCGATGATCGGATTTGCAGCCGATCGGGCTCTTTGCAAGGGTGACGGTGACGGTCTTGGCGCTCATCGTCCGCTCCTTAGGCCGTCAGTTCTTCGACCGAGCGGCCACGCTTGGCGGCGATCTCGGACGGGGTACGCAGCGCAGCCAGCGCCTTGAGCGTGGCGCGCACCATGTTGTACGGGTTGGTCGAGCCGTGCGACTTGGCCACCACGTTGCGCACGCCGACCACGTCGAAGACGGCGCGCATCGGGCCGCCGGCGATGACGCCGGTGCCTTCGGCCGCCGGCGCCAGGATCACGGTCGACGCGCCATGCTTGGCCGTCACCGCGTGGTGCAGCGTGCCGTTCTTGAGCGGGATGCGCGCCATGCCGCGGCGCGCGCGCTCCATCGCCTTTTGCACGGCGACCGGCACTTCGCGCGCCTTGCCCTTGCCCATGCCGATGCGGCCGTCGCCATCGCCGACCACGGTCAGCGCGGCAAAGCCCAGGATGCGACCGCCCTTGACCACCTTGGTCACGCGGTTCACGGCGATCATCTTCTCGCGCAGGCCGTCGTCGCGCTCTTCGGAGGCGACCCGCTTTGCTTGTACCTTAGCCATCGTGCGTTGTCCCTTAAAACTTCAGGCCGGCTTCGCGCGCGGCCTCGGCCAGCGCCTTGACGCGGCCGTGATACAGAAAACCACTGCGGTCGAAAGCGACCTGCTCGACACCGGCCGCCTTGGCCTTGGCCGCGATGCGTGCGCCAACCAGCTTGGCGGCGGCGATGTTGCCGCCCTTGCCCGCACCCAACTGGCTGCGCACTTCCGCCTCGGCGGTGGAGGCGCTGGCGAGCACCTTGCCGCCGTCAGGCGACAGCAGACTGGCGTAGATGTGCAGGTTGCTACGATGAATCGCCAGCCGATGCGTCTTGGCCAGCGCGATGCGCGCGCGCGTGGCGCGGGCGCGGCGCAGGCGGGAGAGTTTCTTGTCGTCCATATCGATCTCCGTGCCGCGTTACTTCTTCTTGGTCTCTTTGATGACCACGTGCTCGTCGGCGTAACGCACGCCCTTGCCCTTGTACGGCTCCGGGCTCTTGTAGCCGCGCACTTCGGCCGCCACTTGCCCGACGCGTTGCTTGTCGGCGCCTTTGATTAGGATTTCGGTCTGCGTCGGCGTCTCGCACTTGATGCCGGCGGGCATCTGGTGCACCACCGGGTGCGAAAAGCCGAGCGACAGGTTGAGCTTGTCGCCCTGCGCCTGCGCGCGGTAGCCCACGCCGACCAGCGTCAGCTTCTTCTCGTAGCCCTTGGTCACGCCGTGCACCATGCCGGCCACCAGCGCGCGCAGCGTGCCGCTCATTGCGTTGGCTTCGCGCGAGGCGTCGTTGGCGACAAAACTGACGTGGCCGTCCGCGAGCTTGACGCTCACGAGCGGGGACAGGCGTTGCTTCAAGGTGCCCAGCGGCCCCTTGACGGAAATCTCTTCGGCGCCGATCGCCACGTCCACGCCCTTGGCGACGGCAACCGGGTTCTTGGCAATACGGGACATCGGTCGATCCTCCGTTACGCGACGTAGCAGAGAACTTCGCCGCCGACCCCGGTGGCGCGCGCCTTGCGGTCGGTCATCACGCCCTGCGGGGTGGGGATGATCGCCACACCCAGGCCGTTCATCACCTGCGGGATGCTGTCGCGCCGCTTGTAGACGCGCAGGCCCGGGCGCGAGACGCGCTCCAGCCGCTCGATCACGGGTCGGCCGGCGTAGTACTTCAGGCCGATGTGCAGTTGCGGCTTGCCGTCGTTGTCGGCGATCTGGAAGCCCTCGATGTAGCCCTCGTCGGCCAGCACCTTGGCGATGGCCACCTTCACTTTGGACGACGGCATGACGACCTCGGTCTTCTCCACCCTCTGTGCGTTGCGGATGCGGGTCAGCATGTCGGCAATCGGATCACTCATGCTCATGCGAACTCTCCCTCGTCCTTACCAGCTCGCCTTGACCAGGCCCGGAATGTCGCCACGCATGGCGGCTTCGCGGATCTTGGCGCGGCCCAAGCCAAACTTGCGGAATGTGCCGCGCGGCCGCCCAGTGAGCGCGCAGCGGTTGCGCACGCGGGTCGGGCTGGCGTTGCGCGGCAGCGCCTCCAGTGCACGACGCGCATCCATCCGCTCCTCCATCGAGCGGGTGGCGTCGTTGATGGCCGCCTTCAGTTCGGCGCGCTTGCTGGCGTATTTCTTCACCAAGGCTTGGCGCTTGGCGTTACGCAGGACGATCGATTTCTTGGCCAATTGGTCACCCGCTTAGTTACGGAACGGGAAGCGGAAGGCGGCAAGAAGCGCCCTGGCCTCCTCGTCGGTCTTCGCCGTGGTGGTGATGCTGATGTTCATGCCCCGCAGCTTGTCGATCTTGTCGTACTCGATTTCGGGGAAGATGATCTGCTCTTTCAGGCCCAGGCTGTAGTTGCCGCGGCCGTCGAAGGCACGGCCCGACACGCCGCGAAAGTCGCGCACGCGCGGCAGCGCCACGGTGATCAGGCGGTCGAGGAACTCGTACATCCGGGTGCCGCGCAGCGTGACCATGCAGCCGATCGCCAGGCCCTCGCGAATCTTGAAGTTGGCGATCGCCTTGCGGGTCTTGGTGACCACCGGCTTCTGGCCGGCGATTTTGGTCATGTCGCCCACCGCCATGTCGATGTTCTTCTTATCGTTGACCGCCTCGCCGACCCCCATGTTCAGGGCGATCTTCGCGATGCGCGGCACCTGCATCACGCTCTTGTACCCGAACTTCTTCATCAAGTCGGGCACGACCTTCTCGCGGTACTGGGTTTGAAAACGCGCCATGTCCGTCCCCCGTTACTTGGCACCGACGACGGCGCCGTTGCCCTTGAACACGCGCACCTTCTTGCCGTCGACCAGCTTGAAGCCGACCCGGTCGCCCTTGCTGGTGCCCGGGTTGAACAGCATCACGTTCGACACGTCGATCGGCATGGACTTGTCGACGATGCCGCCGGGTTGGTTCTTCATCGGGTTGGGGCGCACGTGCTTCTTGACCATGTTGATGCCCTCGACCGTCACGTGGCGCTCGTCCACGCGCGCCAGCACGGTGCCGCGCTTGCCCTTATCGCGACCGGCGATCACGATCACCTCGTCGCCCTTGCGAATCCGTTCCATCGCCTCGCTCCTCTTACAGCACTTCCGGCGCCAGCGACACGATCTTCATGAAGCGCTCGGTACGCAGCTCGCGCGTGACCGGGCCGAAGATGCGGGTGCCGATGGGCTCCAGCTTCGGGTTGAGCAGCACGGCGGCGTTGCGGTCGAACTTGATCGCCGAGCCGTCCGGGGGGCGCAGGCCGCTGGCGGTGCGCACCACCACGGCCGAGTAGACCTCGCCCTTTTTGACGCGGCCGCGGGGTGCCGCGTCCTTGATCGACACCTTGATCACGTCGCCGATTTGCGCATAGCGGCGCTTGGAGCCGCCGAGCACCTTGATACACATCACCGAACGCGCGCCCGTGTTATCGGCGACGTCCAGCACCGTCTGCATCTGAATCATCTTGTCTGCCCCAACTTGTCCCGCCAGCCCATATGGCCGCGCGGTCAGTCTTGGTCCCGTCCGGGTCGAGAGGCCACCGCCACACCCGTCCCGCGAGCCTGCCTGCAGCAGGAGGGACTAACGCACCGGCGGCCCCGGCGTCGCTTCGCACTAACAACGCACTAAAAACGCGAAGCCCACTATTCTAGCCGCTAACCTGTCTTCGATGCAAGCGCTGCCCCGATCACAGTGCGCGGCCCGCTTCCACCACACGCGCCACCGCCCAGGACTTGGTCTTGGAGCGCGGCTTGGCGGCCACGATTTCGACGAGGTCGCCCTCGTTGATCGCGTTGCTCTCATCGTGCGCGTGCAGCTTGGTCGACTGCGTCATGTACTTGCCGTAGACGGGATGCTTGACCTTGCGCTCGATCAGCACGGTGACGGTCTTGTCCATCTTGTTGCTGACCACGCGCCCGACGAGCGAGCGCTGGACTTTCTTTTCGGTCGTCATTTGCCGGCTGCCTTCTGGCCCAGCACGGTGCGCGCGCGCGCGATGTCGCGGCGCACGGCACGGATCTGGGCGGTGTTGTTCAACTGCTGCGTGGCCTTTTGCATGCGCAGAGAAAAGTGCGCTTTTTGCAGGTCTTGCAGCTCCTTGGCGAGCGCCGCGGCATCCTTGGCGCGCAATTCCTTGGCTTCCATCTGCTGCCTCCTTTACTGCCCGAGCTGGCGGGTGACGAACACGGTCTTCACCGGCAGCTTGGCGGCGGCGAGCGCGAAGGCCTCGCGCGCCAGCGTCTCATCGACGCCGTCCATTTCGTACAACACCTTGCCGGGCTGGATCTGCGCGACCCAGTACTCGGGGTTGCCCTTGCCGTTGCCCATGCGGACTTCAGCCGGCTTTTGCGAGATCGGCTTGTCCGGGAAGATGCGGATCCAGATGCGGCCACCGCGCTTGATGTGGCGGCTCAATGCGCGGCGCGCGGCTTCGATCTGGCGCGCGGTCAGGCGGCCGCGCTCGGTCGCCTTGAGGCCGAACTCGCCGAAAGAGACGTTGGCACCGCGCGTGGCGATGCCTCGATTGCGGCCCTTCTGGTCCTTGCGGTACTTGCGTCGTGCGGGTTGCAGCATGGGTTACTCCCCGTCCTTTTTGGCGGGCTTGGCATCGGCGGGCGCCGTCACCGTCTTGGCGGCGACCTTGCGCACGCGCTTGACCACCGGCTTGGCCTCGGCGGCCTCGGCCGGCTTGGGCGCTTCCGGCGCGGCGGCGGCGTCGGGCTTGGCCTCGGCCGTCTTGCGCGGCGCGCGACGGCCGGCACCGGCACCTGCGCCGGCCGGACGACCACCACCGGGGCGGTCGCTCGGGCCGCGGCGGCGCGGCTCCTCGCGTTGTTCGGGCGCGGTCTCGGCGGCGGGCGCGTCGTTGCGGCCGAGCGTGTCGCCCTTGTAGACCCAGACCTTCACGCCGATCACGCCGTAGGTGGGCTTGGCCTCGGAAAAGCCGTACTCGACGTTGGCGCGCAGCGTGTGTAGCGGCACGCGGCCTTCGCGGTACCACTCGGTGCGGGCGATTTCGATGCCGTTCAAGCGGCCGGCGCTCATGATCTTGATGCCCCGCGCGCCCAGGCGCATCGCGTTTTGCATCGCGCGCTTCATTGCGCGGCGGAACATGATGCGCTTTTCGAGCTGCTGGGTGATCGAGTCGGCGATCAGTTGCGCGTCGAGCTCGGGTTTGCGGATCTCGTCGATGTTGACGTGCACCGGCACGCCCATCATCTTGGTCAGGCCCGCCTTCAGCGCTTCGATGTCCTCGCCCTTCTTGCCGATCACGACACCGGGGCGGGCCGAGAACACGGTGATGCGGGCGTTCTTGGCCGGACGCTCGATCAGGATGCGGCCGACGGCGGCGCTACGCAGCTTCTTGCGCAGGTACTCGCGCACCTTGAGGTCTTCGGCCAGCATGCGGCCGAAATCCTTGCCGGTGGCAAACCAGCGCGAGTTCCAGTCGCGCGTCACCGCCAGGCGGAAGCCGGTCGGGTTGATTTTCTGTCCCATGGTGTCCTCTTACTTGGCGCGGTCGCCGACCGTCACGAACACGTGGCAGGTCTGCTTTTCGAGACGGGTGCCGCGGCCTTTGGCGCGGGCGGAGAAGCGGCGCAGGCTGGCGCCCTTTTCCACATAGATGCTGGTCACGCGCAGCTCGTCGATGTCGGCGCCGTCGTTGTGCTCGGCGTTGGCAATCGCGGACTCCAGCGCCTTCTTGATGATGCCGGCGGCCTTCTTCTGCGTGAACGACAGGATGTTGAGCGCCTTGTCCACGGGCTTGCCGCGGATCAGGTCGGCCACCAGCCGGCCCTTTTGCGCCGACAGGCGCACGCCGCGCACGGATGCAGTGGTTTCCATCGTCGCCTCTTACTTTTTGGCGCCCGGCCCCGCGGTCTTCTTGTCCGCGGAGTGGCCCTTGAAGGTGCGCGTCAGCGCAAACTCGCCCAGCTTGTGGCCGACCATCTGCTCGTTGATGTACACGGGCACGTGCTGCTTGCCGTTGTGCACGGCGATCGTCAGGCCGATGAACTCCGGCACGATGGTCGAGCGGCGCGACCAGGTCTTGATCGGGCGCTTGTCCTTGCCGGCGGTCGCGGTCTCGACCTTTTTCAGCAAATGGCCGTCGATAAACGGGCCTTTTTTCAGTGAACGGGACATGGGTCGGTCCTCTTACTTGCCGTGGCGGCGCGACACGATCATCGAATCGGTGCGCTTGTTCTTGCGGGTGCGGTAGCCCTTGGACAGCGTGCCCCAGGGGCTGACCGGATCGCGCTTGGTGCCGGTGCGGCCTTCGCCGCCGCCGTGCGGGTGGTCGATCGGGTTCATCACCACGCCGCGCACGGTCGGGCGCACGCCGCGCCAACGCTTGGCGCCGGCCTTGCCGAACTGGCGCAGGTTGTTTTCTTCATTGCCGACTTCGCCGATGGTGGCGCGGCACTCGACGTGCACGCGGCGGATTTCGCCCGAGCGCAGGCGCACCTGCGCGTAGTCGCCCTCACGCGCCAGCAGCTGCGCGGCGGTGCCGGCGGAACGCGCGATCTGCGCCCCCTTGCCGGGCGTCATCTCGATGCAGTGGATCGACGTGCCGACCGGGATGTTGCGCAGCCGCTTGGCGTTGCCGACCTTGATCGGCGCATCGGTGCCGCTCATCACTTCGGCGCCGACCGTGAGGCCCTTGGGCGCGATCATGTAGCGGCGCTCGCCGTCGGCGTACAGCACCAGCGCCAGGTGTGCGGAGCGGTTGGGGTCGTACTCCAGCCGCTCGACGCGGCCGGCGATGCCGTCCTTGTCGCGCTTGAAGTCGACGATCCGGTAGCGCTGCTTGTGGCCGCCGCCCTGGTGCCGCATCGTGACGCGACCGGCGTTGTTACGGCCCGAGCCGCGGATCTTCTTCTCGGTGAGCGGCAGGTAGGGCTCGCCCTTGTGCAGATGCGGATGCAGCACCTTGACCAGCGCGCGGCGCCCGGCCGACGTGGGCTTGACTTTGACGAGCGGCATCTACTTCATCTCCGCGAAGTTGATTTCCTGACCCGCCTTCAGGCTCACGTACGCCTTGCGTACGTTGCTGCGCTTGCCCTCGAAGCGGCCGAAGCGCTTTTGCTTGCCCTTCTGGTTCAGGATCTGCACGCCGTCGACCTGCACTTTGAACAGCAGTTCGACCGCGGCCTTGACCTCCTGCCGCGTAGCGTCGGGGCGCACGCGGAAGGCGATCTGGTTGTGTTTTTCGCCAAGCATCGTGCTCTTTTCGGAGACGATCGGCGCCATGATCACGTTGTACAAACGTCCGTTGTCCATCGCGCGTCTCCTAGGCGGCCAGCATCTCTTCGAGCTTGGCGATCGCCGCACGGGTCAGCACCACCTTGTCGAAGTAGACGAGCGACAGCGGATCGGCGTAGCGCGGCTCGACCACCATCACGTTTTTCAGATTGCGCGCGGCCAGATACAGGTTCTCGTCCATGCTGTCGGTAATGATCAGCACCGAGTCCAGGCCCATCGCCTTCAGTTTCGCCGCCAGCAGCTTGGTCTTGGGCGCATCGACCGCCAGACCGTCGACCACCGCGAGGCGGTCGTCGCGCACGAGCTTGGACAGGATCGAGCACACACCGGCCCGATACATCTTCTTGTTGACCTTGTGCGTGAAGTTCTCGTCCGGCCGGTTGGGGAAGATGCGACCACCGCCGCGCCACAAGGGGCTCGAGGTCATGCCGGCGCGCGCGCGGCCGGTGCCCTTCTGGCGGAACGGCTTCTTGGTCGAGTGCTTGACCTCGCCACGATCCTTTTGCGCACGGGTGCCCTGGCGCGCGTTGGCCTGATAGGCCACCACGATCTGGTGCACCAGCGCCTCGTTGAAGTCGCGCGCGAACACCGTGTCGGGCGCGGCGACCGTCGCGGTCGACTGGCCCTCAGCATTCAGGAGTTTCAGTTCCATCGTCCGCCCCTTAACCCTTGACCGCCGGCCGCACGATCACCTGGCCGCCCTTGGCGCCGGGGACCGCCCCCTTGATCAGCAGCAACTGGCGCGCGGTATCGATGCGCGCCACCACCAGGTTCTGCGTGGTGCGGCGCTGGTCGCCCAGATGGCCGGCCATGCGCTTGCCCGGCATCACGCGGCCCGGATCCTGACGCATGCCGATCGAGCCGGGCGCGTTGGTCGTCACCGAGTTGCCGTGCGTGGCGCGGTTGGACGAGAAGTGGTGGCGCTTGATCGCGCCGGCAAAGCCCTTGCCGATCGTCACGCCGGTCACGTCCACCTTTTGCCCGACCGCGAACAGATCGACGGTCAGCGGCGTGCCAGGCTTGTAGGACTCGGCCTGAGCGGGATCGATGTGGAATTCGCGCAGCACTTCGGCGGCGGCCACGCCGAGCTTGGCGTAGTGGCCGGCCTGCGGCTTCGTCACGCGCGAGGCCTTTTTGCTGCCAAAGGCCACCTGGATCGCCGTATAGCCGTCGGCGTCGGGGGTGCGTACCTGGGCGACGCGGTTGTTCGACACGTCGAGCACGGTCACGGGGACGGACTCGCCGTCGTCCATGAAGATGCGCGTCATGCCGACCTTGCGGCCGAGCAGGCCGAAACGGGCGGTGTCAGTCATTCTTCTCTCCAACGCCCGGCTACGATTGGCCGGGACCGATTAACCCGCAACGCCGAAACCTGGCCCGGCTTGCGTAAAGCCCGCGATTGTACACGTCGCGGGGTCGTGTGTTCAAATCGCCTACTGAACCTTGATTTCCACGTCCACGCCGGCGGGCAGGTCGAGCTTCATCAGCGCATCGACTGTCTTGTCGGTCGGGTCGATGATGTCCATCAGCCGCTGGTGGGTGCGGATTTCGAACTGGTCGCGCGAGGTCTTGTCGATGTGCGGCGAGCGCAAGATGTCGAAGCGCTGGATCCGTGTGGGCAGCGGCACCGGGCCGCGCACCACCGCGCCTGAACGCTTGACGGTGTCCACGATCTCCAGGGCGGACTGGTCGATCAGCTTGTAGTCGAACGCCTTCAGGCGGATGCGGATACGTTGGCTTTGCATTTCAGTGTCCTCTCAAAGAGCTAGGGCGGTGCGCCGCGCACCGCCCGGTTTGATGCATTACTCGACGATCTTGGCCACGACGCCGGCGCCGACCGTGCGGCCGCCCTCGCGCACCGCGAAGCGCAGCCCCTCTTCCATCGCGATCGGCGCAATCAACGCCACCTGCATCGTGATGTTGTCCCCCGGCATCACCATCTCCACCCCCGCCGGCAACTCGATGCTGCCCGTCACGTCGGTGGTGCGGAAGTAGAACTGCGGCCGGTAGCCATTGAAGAACGGGGTGTGCCTTCCGCCTTCGTCCTTGCTCAGCACATACACCTCGGCCGCGAACTTGGTGTGCGGGGTGATGCTGCCCGGCTTGGCCAGCACTTGGCCACGCTCGACTTCTTCCCGCTTCGTACCCCGCAGCAGCACGCCGACGTTGTCGCCCGCCTGCCCTTGATCCAAGAGCTTGCGGAACATCTCGACCCCGGTGCAGGTGGTCTTGAGCGTGGGCTTGATGCCGACGATTTCGATTTCATCACCCACTTTGACGATGCCGCGCTCGACCCGGCCCGTAACCACGGTGCCGCGGCCACTGATGCTGAACACGTCTTCAATCGGCATCAGGAAGGGCTGGTCGATGGCCCGCTCGGGCGTGGGGATGTAGCTGTCCAGCGCGTCGGCCAGCCGGAAGATGGACTGCTCGCCCATTTCGCCGCTGTCGCCTTCCATGGCGAGCTTGGCCGAGCCTTTAACGATCGGCGTCTGATCGCCCGGAAATTCGTACTTGCTGAGCAGTTCGCGCACTTCGAGCTCAACCAGCTCGAGCAGTTCGGCGTCGTCGACCATGTCGCACTTGTTCAGGTAGACGATGACATAGGGCACGCCCACCTGGCGGGCCAGCAGGATGTGCTCGCGGGTCTGGGGCATGGGGCCGTCGGCAGCGCTCACGACCAGGATGGCACCGTCCATCTGGGCGGCGCCGGTGATCATGTTCTTCACATAGTCGGCGTGGCCCGGGCAGTCGACGTGCGCATAGTGGCGCTGGGAGGTCTCGTACTCGACGTGGGCGGTGTTGATGGTGATGCCGCGCGCTTTCTCCTCCGGCGCGTTGTCGATCTGGTCGTAGGCCTTGGCCTCGCCGCCAAACTTCTTCGACAGCACCATGGTGATCGCCGCCGTCAGCGTGGTCTTGCCATGATCCACGTGACCAATCGTCCCCACGTTCACGTGCGGCTTCGTCCGCTCAAATTTGCCTTTTGCCATTTCCTGAATCCTCGAAAGAACGGTTGTCTTATTTCGTCTTGGCGTTGATGACCGCCTCGGCCACGGTCTTCGGCGCCTCGGCGTAATGCTTGAATTCCATCGTGTAGGTCGCGCGGCCCTGGGTCAGCGAACGCAGCGTGGTCGAGTAGCCGAACATCTCGGCCAGCGGCACCTCGGCGCGCACGGTCTTGCCGCCGCCGGCAATGTCGTCCATGCCCTGGATCACGCCACGGCGGGACGACAGATCGCCCATCACGTCGCCCATCTTTTCTTCGGGCGTCTCGACTTCCACCGCCATGATCGGCTCGAGCAGCACCGGATGCGCAGCGCGCATGCCGTCCTTGAAGCCGATCGAGGCCGCAATCTTGAAGGCGTTTTCGTTGGAGTCGACCTCGTGGTAGGAGCCGAAGTGCAGCGTGACCTTGACGTCCACCACCGGGTAGCCGGCCAGCACGCCGGCCTTGAGCGTGTCGGTCACACCCTTTTCCACCGCAGGGATGTACTCGCGCGGCACCACGCCGCCCTTGATGGCATCGACGAACTCGTAGCCCTTGCCCGGCTCCTGCGGCTCGAGCTTGAGCACCACGTGGCCGTACTGGCCACGACCGCCCGACTGCTTGACGAACTTGCCCTCGGCGTCCTCCACCGTGCGGCGGATCGTCTCGCGATAAGCCACTTGGGGCTTGCCGACCGTGGCCTCGACGCCGAACTCGCGCTTCATCCGGTCGACGAGAATTTCGAGGTGCAGCTCACCCATGCCGGAAATGATGGTCTGGCCGCTTTCTTCGTCCGTGCGCACGCGGAAGCTCGGATCTTCCTGCGCCAGCCGGCCGAGAGCCACGCCCATCTTTTCCTGGTCGGCCTTGGTCTTGGGCTCGACCGCCTGTGAGATCACCGGCTCGGGGAACTCCATCCGTTCCAGCGTAATCACGCGGTTGGGGTCGCACAGCGTCTCGCCGGTGGTCACGTCTTTCAGGCCGACCGCGGCGGCGATGTCGCCGGCGCGCACTTCCTTGATCTCCTCGCGCTCGTTGGCGTGCATCTGCAGCAGGCGGCCGATGCGCTCCTTGCGACCCTTGATCGCATTGAGGATCGTGTCGCCAGAGTTGAGCACGCCCGAGTACACGCGCAAGAAGGTGAGCTGGCCGACGTACGGATCGGTCATGATCTTGAACGCCAGCGCGGAGAAGGCCTCGCCGTCGTCGGGCTTGCGTGCCTCTTCCTGCTCGCGGTCGTTGGTGCCCTTGACCGGCGGAATGTCGATCGGCGAAGGCAGGTACTCGACCACCGCGTCGAGCATCGCCTGCACGCCCTTGTTCTTGAACGCCGAGCCGCACAGCATCGGCGTGATCTCACTGGCGATGGTGCGCGCGCGCAGCCCCTGTTTGATCTCGAGCTCGGACAACTCGCCGCTCTCCAGATACTTGTTCATCAGCTCTTCGTTGGCCTCGGCGGCGGCCTCGACCATCTTCTCGCGCCACTCGGCGCAGGCGTCGACGAGTTCGGCCGGGATCTCCCGGTACTCGAACTTCATGCCTTGGCTCGCCTCGTCCCAGAAAATGGCCTTCATCTTCACGAGGTCGACCACGCCCTTGAAGCCTTCTTCCGCACCAATGGGCACCTGGATCGGAATCGGGTTGGCCTTCAGGCGCGCGCGCATCTGCTCGTACACCTTGAAGAAGTTGGCCCCCGTGCGGTCCATCTTGTTGACGAACGCCAGCCGCGGCACGCCGTACTTGTTGGCCTGGCGCCAGACGGTTTCGGACTGCGGCTGCACGCCGCCGACCGCGCAATAGACCATGCAGGCGCCGTCGAGCACGCGCATGCTGCGCTCGACTTCGATGGTGAAGTCCACGTGGCCCGGCGTGTCGATGATGTTGATCCGGTGCTCCGGAAACGACATGTCCATGCCGCGCCAGAACGCAGTGGTCGCGGCCGAGGTGATCGTGATGCCGCGCTCCTGCTCCTGCTCCATCCAGTCCATCGTCGCGGCGCCGTCGTGCACCTCGCCGATCTTGTGGTTGACCCCGGTGTAGAACAGGATGCGCTCGGTGGTCGTGGTCTTGCCGGCGTCGATGTGCGCCGAAATGCCGATGTTCCGATACCGCTCGATGGGGGTCTTGCGTGCCATAAAACCGTCCTGAAACTTTTGTGGACGCGTCGCGCAAAGCACGGCGCGTTGATCCAGGTAACTTAAAACCTGAAGTGAGCGAACGCCTTATTGGCCTCCGCCATCCGGTGTACTTCCTCGCGCTTCTTCATCGCGCCGCCGCGGCCTTCGGCCGCTTCCATCAGTTCGCCGGCCAGCCGCAGCGGCATCGACTTCTCGCCGCGCTTCTTGGCCGCCTCGCGCAGCCAGCGCATCGCCAGCGCCATGCGGCGCACCGGCCGCACTTCCACCGGCACCTGGTAGTTGGCACCGCCGACGCGGCGGCTCTTCACTTCGACCATCGGCTTGACGTTCGACAGGGCCTGCGTGAACACCTCCAGCGGCGGCTTGCCGGACTTGCTCTCGATCTGCGCCAGCGCACCGTAGACGATGCGCTCGGCGACGGCCTTCTTGCCGTCGAGCATGATCACGTTGACGAACTTGGTGACGTCCTGGCTGGCGAACTTGGGGTCCGGCAGGATGTCGCGCTTGGGTACTTCACGACGACGAGGCATGGGTTTTCTCCAGAGTCTTCAGTCGGTGCGGCCGATGCCGCGAAAGCAACCCCATGGTGACGGGTTGCGACTTACTCGGCCGCAGGAGTGCGGCCGCGCAACTAACGAATGCCGAAATGCCGAGCAAGCGTTACGAGCGGCCCGAGTTGGGCCCGAGGAGCGCACCCGTACGCGATGTACGGCGAGCACCGCAGGGGCGAAATCGGGCCGCGCAGTAGCTTGATCGGCATTTAGGCGGCCTTCGGGCGCTTGGCGCCGTACTTGGAGCGGGCCTGCTTGCGGTCTTTGACGCCCTGCGTGTCGAGCGAGCCGCGCACGATGTGGTAGCGCACGCCCGGCAAGTCCTTGACGCGACCGCCGCGGATCAGCACCACCGAGTGCTCTTGCAGGTTGTGGCCTTCGCCGCCGATGTAGGAGATCACCTCGAAGCCGTTGGTCAGGCGCACCTTGGCGACCTTGCGCAGCGCCGAGTTCGGCTTCTTGGGCGTGGTGGTGTAGACCTTGGTGCACACACCGCGCTTTTGCGGGCTGCCCTTTAAGGCCGGGCTCTTGCTCTTGACCTGCTCGGCCGAGCGCGAGAAACGTACCAGTTGATTGGTGGTCGGCATGATCGTTCCGCCAAAGTTGAAAACAACCGCGGAACCGGCGCCGCCAGAACCGACGCCCGCAACGCGCGCCGACGTCGGCCAGTCGCGCTGCAATCAAAAGAGCGTCGGGCCTGAAACCGCCCGCTTCTCGCGAAGAGCCAAGGATTATGCCTGAGTCGGTCGTCTCTCGTCAAACGCTACTTGCGGTCAGACACAACCGCTGGTTGGTCGATCGGCGCCTCTTGCCTCGCCCTTGGCGGCTCACGCTCGCCAATCATGCTCGCCAAGTCCGCCATTGGGATCATCCGTCGCCGCCCCGCTGCCGCGTCGCCGATCTTGCCTACCGCTGTTTCGGTCAACGCCCACACATCGCCTCGTGGCCCAGAGATCAAAACCGCTTCTTCAAAAAGTCACGCAGAGCGCGGAAAAAGCCCGGACGGGCGCGATCCCTTTCGGCTGCGCGTTCTTTTAGCCATGCCTCGCTTTCTGCAAGATCGGCTTCGGCGTCAAAGTCCGGGTCAACATCAAAGTAAAAATGGAGCCATTGACGCCACTCGTCCGATGCTTTCCAGTGATCCAGATAAATCTCGCGCTCCGCTTCCGAAAGCGCCGTCCAGAACGGCCACCAGACTTGAGTGCTCCAAGCGCCGAGTAAGCCTTGGTCGGTGCTCAGTTCCACTGGGTCCATCTGCGGAAAGGCGACCCATGGTGGAATCAGATCGAGATCGAGCGCGCCGGCCATTTTCTAGTCCGCACTAATATGGTCGGCGACCCAGTCGAAGGCGAAATAGCCTGCGACACCACCGACGAAGCCGCCGACCCCCGCGGTGATTACCGCGCCCGGACCGGTTGAGAAACCCAGTACCGCTCCGGTAGCGACGCCCAGCTTCATCCCCGCCCAGGCGGATGCCCATCCACCCGCCTGCCGGACGGTTTCCGCGGCTATCGGGCGGACCGAATGCGTGCGAATCGACTGTTCGCCAGCATGGCCGAGATTGACCGCGGTCATGGCAAAACCCACGATTTGTACGCCTTGCAGCAGCCGCGTCGCCCCCATCGCGGCGGCACCCTTCACCGCCTGCGGGGGAACCGCTCCCTTAATGAGAACTTCTCTGTCGGCGAGGACCAACTGCCGCTTTGCCTCGATATCCACCTTTCCACTCGCGGTAGCGGTCTTGGCCGCGATCCGATCCAGGTCAGCAAGAATTTCGCTTGTCTCAAAGACTTTTGCGCCGGGCGACAGTTTGCCGAGATCGATCCAAAAAGGCTCTCCCAGAATGCGAGGGCTGCCCCGGAGGATCCGATCGGACGCAGAAACGAATGAACTCGGCTTCATCCCTTTCGCGTGCCTGCCCATCGAAAGAGGGGAATTCGGATCGGACGGAATAAACCCGAAGCGCTCCGGATTAGGAAAGACACGCAGAGGCCGCCCCAGGTTCTTTGCCGCCTCGGCCGTCAGCACCGGATCGACCAGCACGCGGCGCACGACCTTCCGACGGAAAGGATCGATTTCGTCGGCCAGAACAAAAACGTAGGGGACAACCGGAATGATCGCCGGCGAATCCACCTCGAACGGCCGGGCCATGTCGCGGAACGCGGGTGCCACCGGCTCGCCCCGCGAAGGCAGCGGCCCGCCCGGATAATCAATGGTCAGCCTTTGCCCGACCAGCAGCGGCGTGAGACGGTGCGGGTCCATCCAGTTGAGGCGAGCCAGTTGGGGCCACTGGGAGCCGCGCCCGTAAAAGCGCTCGGCGATTTTCCAAAGCGAGTCGCCCGCTTGCACCCAGTAGTCCATAAGTCACCTCGGCACGGAGTGGCCCTCGACCGGTTTGACGCCTACTCGGCCGCTTCTTCTCCGGCCTCTTCGGCCGCGCCCTCGGTCGCCGTCTCGGTTGCGCGTTGCGCTTCGAGCAAGGCGAGCGCTTCACGCTCGGCCGCCTCGAAGGCTTCCTTGTCGCGGCGGGCGCGGTGGTAGGCGAGACCCGTGCCCGCGGGGATCAGACGGCCGACGATCACGTTCTCCTTCAGGCCGCGCAGGTCGTCCTTCTTGCCCATGATCGCCGCTTCGGTC
>JAJTHJ010000153.1 GCA_021298875.1 Burkholderiales bacterium
CCAATGCTGCTCGACCAAGACCCCGCGCACGCCTTTGTCCCGTATCCGCCGGTGGCGGTGCCCAATGCCGCGACCGGCCCGCTCGCGGGCCTGAGCTTCGCGGTGAAGGACCTCTACCACGTTGCCGGCTACCCGACCGGCGGCGGCAACCCCTTGCTGCTGGCCAGCTCCGGCATCAAAACGCGCACCGCGCCCACCGTGCAGCAGCTGCTCGACGCCGGCGCGCGCTTCGTCGGCAAGACGCACACCGACGAGTTCGCCTTCAGCATGAACGGCAAGAACGCGCACTTCGGTACGCCGCGCAACGGCGCGGCGCCGGAGCGCATCCCCGGCGGCTCGTCCAGCGGCTCGGCTTCGGCGGTATCCAACGGGCTGTGCGACTTCGCGCTCGGCAGCGACACCGGCGGCTCAGTGCGCGCGCCGGCCAATCACTGCGGGCTGTACGGCATCCGGCCGACGCATGCGCGGATTTCGCTGGAGGGCTGCCTCGATCTGGCGCCGAGCTTCGACACCTGCGGCTTCTTCGCGCGCGATGCGGCGACCTTCGCCCGCGTGGCCGACGCGCTGTTGGGCGCCGACGCCGCGCCGCTGGCTGCGCCGCGCTTGCTGCTGCCCGAGGACGTGTGGGCGCTGATCGCGCCCGAGGTCGCAGCCGCGCTCGCCCCGACCCGCGCGCAGATCGAGACTGCGTTCGGCGCCGCCGCGCCGGTGACGGTGGCGCTCGACTCGTTCGACACGATGTACTGGAGCTTCCGCTACCTGCAAGGGCGCGAAGCCTGGATCACCGACGGCGCCTTCATCGAGCGGCAGACGCCGCCGCTCGGGCCGGGCGTGGCCGAACGCTTTGCGTGGTCGCGTGGCCTGACCGATGCGCAGGTCGCTCAGGCGACGGAATTCCGCGCGCGCTTCCGCGCCCACCTGGCGCGGCTGCTCGGCACCGACGGCGTGCTGCTGCTGCCGACGATGCCCGATGTGGCGCCGCTGCTGGCGGCGAGCGAGGCGGAACTGGAGGACTATCGCAACGCCGCGATCAAAATGCTGTGCAGCGCGGGGTTGTCGGGCTTTCCGCAGATTTCGCTGCCGCTGGCGACGCGCCTCGGCGCGCCGCTCGGCATCTCCCTGCTCGGGCCGGCGGGGGTGGATCGGTCGCTGATCGCGTTGGCGGAGCGGTTGGCGCGGCAGTAAGGGATTGCCCAGCTGATCGAAGCGCGTCGGCGTCGCTACCGTCTCGGTATAACCGCTCTTCTGCCGGCACCTCTGCGCACCCACTGGTTCTATCTGGCGCTGCTGCCCATTGCGGCGATCGACGTCACTGCTGCATTGATGTGGCGGGGAGAGATCAACTGGGCGATGGAAGCCGGTCTGCTGTTCGATCTGGCGCTGTTGCTGCCTGCGTTGTACTGGCTCTGTTATCGGCGCGAAGGCCGGAAGGCACTGGTGCGCGATGTGGCGCTGGCCTGCCTTGGCGTTTGGGTGGCAGGCAAGTTGGTGCCCGTCGAGGAGCAGCAACTGATTGCTGCGCTGGCGCCGCTGCGTTATGTCGGGCTGGCCGTTGTGGTGGCATTGGAGGTCGTGCTCTTGCTGGCGATTTACCGCGCGGTGTTCAAGCACGGCGGGATCGACCCCGCGACCGCGGCGCGCGCCGAGGCCGAAGGGATGCCGCCCTGGCTGTTGCGCCTGCTGGCACTGGAAGCGCGCTTCTGGGCGCGGGTGTGGCAGACGTTGCGCAAACTCGGCGGCGGACGCTGAGCGCCGGCGTCAAGCGATCCCCGCCCGCGCCAACATCGCATCCAGCAACACGTTCGCGCCGGCGGCGAGGTCTTCGGGCTTGGCGTCCTCGATCTCGTTGTGCGAGATGCCGTCCTTGCAGGGTACGAAGATCATCGCGGCGGGCGCGGTGCGGGCGACGTAAATCGCATCGTGGCCGGCGCCGCTGGGCAGTGCCATCTGCGAGTGGCCGCGGGCCAGCGCGGCGGCGCGGATCGACTCTTGCAGCTCCGCGTCGAACGGCGTGGGCGGAAAGTAGACGACCTGCTGCACCTCGATCCGCACCTTGCCGTCCGCGGCTATACGCTCGACCGCGGCGCGCAGCGCGGCTTCCATCGCGGCCAGGCCCGCATCGTCCGGGTGGCGGAAGTCCACGCTGAACTTGACCCGCCCCGGAATTACGTTGCGCGAGTTGGGGAACACGTCCACGTAGCCCACGGTGCCGCGGCCATCGGGCGCGCGTTGCCGCGCAATCTCCACCACCTGCTGCATCAACTGCGCGGCGGTGTAGAGGGCATCGCGCCGCAACGGCATCGGGGTCGGGCCGGCATGCGCTTCCTGCCCCGCCACGGTCACATCAAACCAACGCTGGCCGAGCGCGCCGCTGACCACACCTATCGTGCAGCCCGCCCCTTCCAGCACCGGGCCTTGTTCGATGTGCGCCTCGAAGTAGGCCGCAAAGCGCTGCGCGCCGTCGGCCACTGCGGCGGGTACGTCGCCGGCAAAGCCGGAGGCCGCCAGCGCCTCGGCCACCGACACGCCGTCGCGGTCGCGCGCCGCCAGCGCGTGATCGAGCGTGAAGGCGCCGCAGTAGACGCCCGAGCCCATCATCACCGGAGCGAAGCGCGAGCCTTCTTCGTTGGTCCAAATGCACAGCTCCAGCGGGGCGCGCGTGCGGATGCCGGCATCGTTGAGCGTGCGGACGACCTCCAGCCCCGCCAGCACGCCGTAGTTGCCGTCGAACTTGCCGCCGTTGGGTTGCGTGTCGATGTGGCTGCCGGTCGCCACCGGCAGCGCCTGCGGGTCGCTGCCCGCGCGGCGCGCGAAGATGTTGCCGATCGCATCCACCCGCACCGAGCAGCCGGCTTGTCCGGCCCAGTCGATCACCCGCCGCCGCGCCTGCGCGTCGAGTTCGCTCAACGCGAGCCGGCACACGCCGCCCTTGGCCGTGGCGCCGATGCGCGCAAGATCGTGCAGCGACTGCCAAAGTCGCGCGCCGTCGATCGACAGCGTGATGTGGGCGGCTTGTGGTGGGCGGTCGTTCATCGTCGGTTCTCGGGGCGGCGGCTCGGGGCGCGTAGTGTGCCAGCCGCAACAGCGCTTGCGGCGTGCGACGCTTTGCGGGTTACACTGCGGCCATGTTCTTCACCGCCACCCCCCGACGCGCCCGACGTGATGCGAGCCTTCGCAGGGGAGCGCGCGTGTAAGGACAGACCCAGCCGGCTTGCCGGTTGACCCCAACAAGGCCGCGAACCCCGCGGCCTTTTTGTTTTTCTGGAGCCACCGACCATGAACTTCGATCCGCACGAGACCCACGCCCTGATGGACATTGCCGCCCGGCCGGCGCAGGTGTTCGTCGCCGGCCGAGGCTCGTGGCTCGTTGATCGCGCGGGGCGCCGCTACCTGGACTTCGTGCAGGGCTGGGCGGTCAACGCGCTCGGCCACTGTCCGCCGCAGATCGCGCAGGCGCTGGCCGCGCAGTCGCAACAGTTGGTCAGCGCCGGGCCGGGGCTCTTCAACGCACCGGCGGCGGCACTGGCCGCGCGGCTGGCGGAACTGTCGTCGCTGGAGCGCGTGTTCCTCTGCTCCGGCGGGGCGGAGGCCAACGAAGGCGCGATCAAGCTCGCGCGCAAGTGGGGGCAGGTGCAGCGTGGCGGCGCCTACGAGATCGTCACCTTCGTCGATGCCTTCCACGGCCGCACGCTGGCGACGATGAGCGCTTCGGGCAAGCCGGGCTGGGATGTGCTGTTCGCGCCCCAGGTGCCGGGCTTTCCCAAGGCGCGGTTGAACGACCTGGCGTCCGTCGAGGCGGCGCTCACGCAGCAGACCGTGGCGGTGATGCTGGAGCCGATCCAGGGCGAAGCCGGTGTCAACGTCGCCGACGACGACTTTCTGCGTGCGCTGCGGCGGCTGTGCGACGAGCGTGGGCTGCTCTTGGTTTTCGACGAAATTCAAACCGGTGTCGGCCGCACCGGGTTGCTCTTTGGCGCGCAGCACGCGGGCGTGCGGCCGGACATCATGACGCTCGGCAAAGGGCTGGGCGGCGGCGTGCCGCTCGCCGCGGTGCTGGCACGCGAGGAGGTGGCCGCCGCGTTTGCGCATGGCGACCAGGGCGGCACCTACTGCGGCAATCCCTTGATGGCGGCGGTGGGCAGCGCAGTGCTGCAGACGGTGGCCGCGCCGGTGTTTCTGGCGGGCGTGCGCGAGCGCGGCGAGTATCTGTCGCGGCGCTTGTCCGATCTGGCGGCCACGCGCGGTTTGCCCGGCGAGCGCGGTCGCGGATTGCTGCGCGCGTTGAACCTCGGCCGGCCGGTCGCTGCCCAAGTTGCTGCCGCTGCGCTGGCGCTGCAACCCGAAGGGCTGCTCGTCAACGCACCGCGCCCGCATCTGCTGCGCTTCATGCCGGCGCTGAACGTGAGCTTCGACGAGATTGACCTGATGGTCGATATGCTGGCCGAGGTATTGGAGCAAGCGGGATGAGCGGCCTGGAAATCTCGTTCGACCCTGCCCGGATCGACCGCGAGCGCGCGCATCGCTGGCTGGCCGAGCAGTCCCATTGGGCACGCGGCATCGCGCGGTCGGTCTTCGACCGGTCGCTAGATCATTCTCTGGTGGCCGGCGCATACGCCGCCGGTGCGCAGATCGGCTTTGCCCGCGTGGTTACCGACCAGGCGACCTTTGCCTATCTGTGCGACGTCTTTGTCGACGCCGCACACCGCGGCCGCGGCATCGGCAGCGTGCTGGTCGCTGCGATGATCGAGCAGCCCGCGTTGCAGGGGTTAAGGCGCATCGCCCTGCGCACCAGCGACGCGCAGCCCTTGTACGCGCGCTTCGGATTCACGCCGCTGGCGACGCCGGAGCTTTGGATGGAGCGCTACAACCCCGACTTTCTCAGACAACAGGCATCCAGATGAGCACACCCACCATCTACATCGACGGCGAACACGGCACCACCGGCCTCGAAATCCGCCAGCGCCTCGCGACGCGCAGCGACCTGCAACTGCTGTCGCTGCCGCGCGAGCGCGCCAAGGACGAGGCCGCCAAGCGCGAGATCGTCAACGCCGCCGACCTCGTGATCCTGTGCCTGCCGGACGACGCCGCGCGCGCCACGGTCGCGCTGATCGACAACCTGGCCACGCGGGTGATCGACGCTAGCACCGCGCACCGCACGGCGCCGGGCTGGGTTTACGGCCTTCCCGAACTCACTAAGGGTCAGCGCGCGACGGTCGCGAGTGGCAAACGCGTGTCGAACCCCGGCTGCTATCCGACGGGTTTTCTCGCGCTGGTACGGCCGCTGCGCGATGCGGGGCTGCTCGCGGCGGACGCGGCGCTCTCCGTGCACGCGGTGTCCGGCTACTCGGGCGGTGGCAAGAAGCTCATCGAAAGCTACGAGCAGCCGCAGCCCGGCGCGCGGCCGGCGGTCTTCGGCGAGTACGGGCTGACGCTCGCGCACAAGCACGTGCCCGAGATGCGCGAGCACGCGCAACTGACTCAAGCACCGATCTTTTCGCCGGCAGTCGGGTACTACTTGCGCGGGATGCTGGTCAATGTGCCGCTGCGGCTGGACGGCTTCACCGGCGCCGAGTTGCATGCGATCTACTCCGCGCACTTTGCCGGCGAGCCTTTCGTCGCCGTGCGCGCGCTCAACGACACGAGCGCGCTGCGCGACGGCTTTCTGGAGCCGGAAGCGCTCAACGGCAGCAACCGGATGGAAGTTTTCGTCTTCGCCAACGAGGCAAGCGGACAGGCATTGCTCGTCGCGCGGCTGGACAACTTGGGCAAAGGGGCCAGCGGCGCGGCGGTGCAGAACATGAACCTGATGCTCGGCCTGCCCGAGACCGCGGGGCTCGCTTGAACGTGCACACTGCCAAAGTGCTGCGGTCTTCCCTCACCGTCGGTCCCTCTCCCGGGGGGAGAGGGATGAAGAGCCCCTCTCCCTCCGGGAGAGGGGTTGGGGTGAGGGAAGAACGTGCGCCGCCGGGACGGCACACATAGAAGGTGACGGAGCTACGCAGATGAGCCTGCCTTACCAACCGAAGCACTTCAAAGTCGAAGACCGCGACGCCGCGCTGGCGGTGATGCAGGCCGCCCCCTTTGCCACGCTGGTGTCCGTGCACGAGGGCGAGGCCGAGTTCACACATCTGCCGCTGGTCGCGCGCCAGAGCGAAGAGTCCATCGTGCTGCTCGGCCACGTGGCGCGCGCCAACAACCATTGGCGCCACTGGACGCCGGACACGCGCCTGACCGCGATCTTCCATGGGCCGGAGAGCTACGTCTCGCCCTCCTGGTACGCCACGCGCGAGATGGTGCCGACCTGGAACTACATCGTCGTGCACGCCAGCGGGCGGGTCGCGACCACCGACGACAGCGCGAACAAGGAGCGGATTCTCAAGGCGCTGATCGACGCGCACGACCCACCGTACCGCGAGCGCTGGGACGTGGAACTGTCCGAGTCCTACCGCGAGGGGCACAAGTCGCACATCGTCGGTTTCGAACTCGCGGTCGAGACGATCGAAGCCAAGTTCAAGCTCTCGCAAAACCGCCTGCCGGCCGACCACGCCGGCGTGCTGGCGGCGATGGAGCGCGGCAGCGCCGCGCAGCAGGCGCTGGGTGCCTGGATGAGGGAGTTGAAGAAGCCGTGAACATCCGTCCGGTGACTGCGGCCGACACCGACGCGGTGGTCGAGTTGTGGCGCGCGGTGTTTCCCGCCTACTTCGACCCGGCGGTTCCGCAGCGGCTCGCGCGCCCCAACATCGAGCGCAAGCTCGCCTTTGGCGACGGCTTGTTCTGGCTGGCAGAAGAGCAGGGTGCGGTGGTCGGCACCGTGATGGCCGGCTACGACGGCCACCGTGGCTGGATCTACAACTTTGGCGTGCACCCGGCGCAACGCCGGCGCGGCGTGGCGCGCGCGATGCTCGCGCATGCCGAGGCCGCGCTCGCCGCACTCGGCTGCCCGAAGATCAACCTGCACATGGTTGCCGGCAACCCGCGCGCCGGCGAGTTCTATCGCGCGGCGGGGTATGTGGTGGATGACGTGGTGGCCTTTGGCAAGCGGGTCGCATAACGCCCGCCGCCCTCGAACCCATCGCGTCACCGGTTGCAGTCCACGCGAGTCCCCGCTAGATTCGCGGCGTTGCCCCGGCTTGTCCGGGGCTTTCTATTGCCCATTGGAAGCGTCGATGCCCATTCCCATCACCGCGCGCGGTGCCGAGAGACTCAAGCAGGAGCTGCAACGCCTGAAAGGCGTGGATCGGCCCGCGATCGTGCAGGCGATCAAGGAGGCGCGCGAGAAGGGCGACCTGTCGGAGAACGCCGAGTACGACGCGGCGCGCGAGCGGCAAGGTTTCATCGAAGGGCGCATCGCCGAGTTGGAAGGCAAGTTGGGCGCCTTGCAGGTGATCGACCCGGCCAGCGTGGACGCCGCCGGGCGTATCGTCTTCGGCGCCACCGTCACACTCGAAGACCTGACTGCCGGCCAGCAGGTGCGCTATCAGATCGTCGGCGACGACGAAGCCGACATCAAGCAGGGCTTGATCTCGGTGTCCAGCCCGATTGCGCGCGCGCTGATCGGCAAGTCCGAAGGCGACGTGGTCGAAGTGCTCGCCCCCGGCGGCAAGCGCGAGTACGAGGTGCTTGAAGTCGCTTACGTCTAGCAACGTGGCTTGGCGCTGGCTGGCGGCTCTTCTTCCGGCCGCGGCCGGTAGAAAATCGCCAGCTTGCCTATCGCTGCCACACACGCGGCCGACAAGTCGTCGGCCACTTGCGCATAGATCGCCTCGCGCGCAGCCCGGTCGTCGCCCGGCACTCGCACCTTGATCAACTCGTGCGCGGTCAGTGCACGGTCGATTTCGCGCAGCACGGCGGGCGTCAGGCCGTTGGCGCCGAGCAGCACCACCGGCTGCAAGTGATGGGCGCGCGCTTTCAGGCGCAGACGTTCGTCGCGGGCGAGAGGGAGTGCGGGCATGCTTGGTATTGTAGGTCGATGCCCACCGCCAAGAAGAAGCACCGCTCCAACCCGGAGTGGATCCGTCGCCACGTGACCGATCCTTACGTCAAGGCGGCCACCCAGCACGGCTACCGCGCCCGCTCCGCGTACAAGCTGATCGAGATCGACGACAAGGATCGGCTGCTCAAGCCGGGGCAGGTGGTGGTCGATCTGGGCGCGGTGCCGGGCAGTTGGACGCAAGTGGTGCGCGAGCGGCTGACCGGCAAGGACGGTGTGCTGCGCGGCAGGATCGTTGCGCTCGACGTGCTGCCGCTCGATCCGCTGCCGGAGGTGACCTTTATCCAGGGCGACTTTCGCGAAGAAGAAGTGGGCGCGCAACTGGCCGCCGCGCTCAGCGGCGCCCGCGTGGACGTGGTGTTGTCGGACATGGCGCCGAACCTGTCCGGCATCGGCGTGGCCGATGCCGCACGCAGCAGCCACCTGTGCGAACTGGCGCTCGAGTTTGCCCAAGGGCACTTGAAGCCCAACGGCGTGCTGCTGATCAAGGCGTTTCAGGGCAGTGGCTTCTCGCAACTGGTCGAGCAGTTGAAGAAAGCCTTCGTCAGCGTAGCCACACGCAAGCCGGCGGCGTCGCGGGCGGAGTCGGCGGAAACCTACCTGCTGGCGCGTGGCCTTAAGGCGAGACCTTGACGCCGCGCGCATTGCCCGTGCCGTGCCGCGATGTCGAGCGAGGAACCTGCTGCTCGGAGTCGGCGCCTGCAGATCCCTCGCTGCGCTCGGGATGACAAATCGCCGGTGGCCACCCCGTTGGTAACGGGCGCCCGAGCGCCGGGTACAAACCCCCGGTTGCGGCGCCGGTGAAACCCCTTGATTCCGCCTAGAATCGCCGCATTTCCAACGCAGCCGCGTTCGACTGCCCACAGGAGTCTGCCTTGAACAACAACATGCTCGCCAAAGCCGGGATCTGGCTGGTCATCGCGCTGGTGCTGTTTGCGGTCTTCAAGAATTTCGAGAACCGCCAGCGTCCCAACGAGAAGGCGGTGCCGTACTCGGAGTTCCTGGCCGAGGTCAAGGCCAAGCGGATCAAGTCGGTGACGATCCAGGAGTCCGGCCAGACGCCGGAAATCAACGCGGTCACCGCCGACGGCGCCAGCATCCGCACGCTCGGCACAATTCTCGACCGCGGGCTGATGGGCGACCTGATC
>JAJTHJ010000083.1 GCA_021298875.1 Burkholderiales bacterium
GACGAGTACGCCGGCCGCTTGTCGCTGCGCAGTGCGCCGAGTGCGCCCAACACGCCGCCGAACCCCGCCGCCCCGCGCCGCCAGGCCTGGAACGCGGTGAGGAAGGTCCATTGCCCCTGCGTCACCGTGCCGCGCTTCCACACGCCCGCGGCGTACTTGTTGGCTTCGGCCAGCGTCGGGTAGGTGTGGATCGTGCCGAGGATCTTGTTCAGGCCGATGTTGTTCTTCATCGCCAGCACGTATTCGGCAAGCAGATCGCCGGCGTGCTCGCCGACGATGGTTACGCCGAGGATTTTGTCGCTGCCCGACGCGGTCAGTACCTTGACCATGCCATGCGCCTCGCTGTCGGCAATCGCGCGGTCCAGATCGTCGATGCCGTAGACGCTGACCGTCACGGCGACACCTTTCTCACGCGCTTCCTGCTCGTTCAAGCCCACGCGGGCGACCTCCGGCTCGGTGAAGGTCGTCCACGGAATCACGCGGTAGTCCGCCTTGAAGCGGCGGAACGCGCCGAACAGCGCATTGACCGCCGCGTACCAAGCCTGATGCGCGGCGGTGTGGGTGAACTGGTAGGGGCTGGCCACGTCGCCGCAGGCGAAGATGTTGGGGTAGGTCGTTTGCAGATACTCGTCGGTTTCCACCGTGCGCGCCTGGGTGGTGCCGATGCCAAGTTCTTCCAGCCCGTAGCCCTGCGTGTTGGCCACGCGGCCCACGGCGACCAGCACTGCGTCGAAGGGGATGCGCACGTCTTGCCCGGCGTGTTCGGCGATCAGCACTTTCTCGCCGCCTTCGACCAGAAACCGTTTGGTCTTGTGCTCGGTCAGCACGCGGATGCCTTCGGCCTCGAACTGCTTGCGCACCGCGACGGAGACTTCCGGGTCTTCGCGGATCAGGATGCGCGGCAGCATCTCCACCTGCGTCACCTGGCTGCCGAGCCGCGCGAAAGCCTGCGTCAGCTCCGAGCCGATCGGCCCGCCGCCCAGCACCACCAGGCGCTTGGGCTGCTCGCGCAGCTTCCACACCGTGTCGGAGGTCAGGTAGCCGACCTCGTTCAAGCCGGGGATCGGCGGCACGAACGGCCGCGCACCCGCGGCGATCACGATGTTCTTGGTCGTCAACGTGCGCGGGCCGGCGGCGGTCTGCACCTCGACCGTCCAGGGTGAGGCGATCCTGGCCGTGCCTTCGATGCAGTCCACGCCCAGCGCGCCGTAGCGCTCGACCGAGTCGTGCGGCTCGATCGCGGTGACCACGCGCTGCACGCGCTCCAGCACCTGCGCAAAGTCGAAGCGCGCGCCGGCTTCGGCGATGCCGAACTCCTTGCTGCGCGCCACGTGCGACAGGAACTTGGCCGAGCGGATCAGCGCCTTGCTCGGCACGCAGCCGGTATTGAGGCAGTCGCCGCCCATCTTGTGTTTTTCGATCAGCGCGACTTTGGCTTTGGTTGCCGCCGCGATGTAGGCGGAGACGAGCCCCGCCGAGCCTGCGCCGATCACCACCATGTTGTAGTCGAACTCCGCCGGCTTCTTGTCCGCCCAGCGCGCGTAGATCTTGCGTGCCTTGAGCGCGTCGAGCACGCGCTTGGCGATCAACGGGAAGATCCCGAGCAGCACGAACGCGAAAATGAGCCCGCCGGAAATCTTGAACTGCCCGAGCTGCGTGCCCGCGTACACGTACACCGCGGTGCCGGCCAGCATGCCAAGCTGGCTGACCCAGTAGAAGGTCGCGGTGCGCAGCTTGGTCAGCCCCATCAGCAGGTTGACGATGAAGAACGGGAAGAGCGGCACCAGCCGCAGTGCGAAGAGGTAGAACGCGCCCTCGCGCTCGATGCCGGCGTTGATCGGCGCGAGCTTGTCGCCGAACTTGCCCTGCACCCAGTCGCGTAGCACCAGCCGCGCGGCGAGGAAGGCCAGCGTGGCGCCGATGCTGGAGGCAAACGACACCAGCACCAGGCCGACCCAGAACCCGAACAGCGCCCCGCCGACCAGCGTCATTACCGCGGCACCCGGTAACGACAGCGCCGCGACCGCGACGTAAATCAGCAGGTACGCCGCCATCGTCTGCACCGGATGCGCAGCATAGAACGCATCGATCGCCGCGCGCTGCTGCTGGAAGAACTCCAGCGACAGGTAGCGCTGCAGGCCGAGCGCGAAAAAGGCGGCGATTGCGGCGGCGATCAGGACGAGCAGGGCGAGTTTTTTCATTGGAGTTCCATGGTCACAGGCCTGCGCTCGGGCGGGCATCCGGGTTCGGTCGCGCGTCGGCGCCGAACCTTACGCCACGCACGCGGCCAAACTTCATTCGATTTCCACGTCATTTGAACAACAAATGCACGTCATTCCCGCGAAGCTTGTCCCCGCGAAGGCGGGGAGCGGGAATCCAGCGTCGCTCGCGGAAGTCGCTGGGTTCCCGCTTTCGCGGGAACGACGACATTGCCCCGATGATCGCGAAATGGAATCAGGCGGGTACGCAGTGCGCCGCCTCGCGCCCGAGCGCCTGCGCCACCGTGAACGCCGGCCCGTCCAGGATCCGTTCGCGGTACGAGCGGGCGGCATCGGACTCGCGCGGCCACACGCGGTCGAACTGCCGCAAAAAAGCGGCGTGGTCGAAGTCCACCCGCAGCGCATCGACCCAGACGCCGCGCTCGTGCAGCCCGTACAGCCGTTTGCCTTGCAGCGCGGCCGGCAGCGCGCGGGTGGCGATGCGGGTGATCACCCCATGCGTGGCGCCGGCAAAGTTGGCCATGCCTGCTGCGCCGTTGTTGACGACGAAGCCGGCGTCGGTGGCGGCCAGAGCCGGCGCGCAGGTGTGGCTGCACGCAAAGCCGTCGACCGCGCCGAGCGCGAACGCGCGTTGCAGGTGCTCGCCCGCGGCCGGGTCGTGCAGCGCATCGTGCGCGAAGCGCCAGCCGGCCAGCGCCCAAGCGTCGCCATGCACGATGCCGATGCGCTGGCCGCCCACTTCGGCAACGAGGTGCATCGGCAGCGTACCAAGGCGATCCGGCGCGCCGGGTACGTCGTGCGCCACCCCGCGCAGCCGCGCCAGGATGCGGTTGCTGCGCTCGACGTCGTCGTCGGACACCGACTCCGGGTAAGCGCAGCCGCAGCCGGCGTCGGACGCGTCGGCGGCAAGCTCGGTCTCCACGTTGCCGCGCAGCGCCACGTGCGCGAGCACGCGCCGCTGCACCTGGGCAAACCACGCAGCATCCGCGTCGAACCAGTGAAAATCTCCGTTGAACACCAGCGTCGGCGCCTGCGGCTCGGTAGCGGCCATCGCCTCGATGGCGTCCAGCGCCTGCGTGTTGCCGTAAAGCCCGCCGACGACGCACAGCGCGTCGGCCCGCAACTCCACCCGCCGCGCAAAGACGCGCGGGGAGTAGCCGTAGTGCGGGGGGCAGGAGCGGCCCGGCCTTATGCCGTTGTCGGTTGTCGGTTGTCGGTTCATTGGAACGTGGGACGCAACCGATGTTCGCATGACCGCGCGTGATGTCGATTGACGGAAAACAGACAACGGACAACAGTCAACGACTTTCCAACGCTCCACCACACGACGACCCCTGCCCCGCCGTGCACCCGTAGCAGTGATCGGCGACGAGGATCGGGTTGCCGGTGAGGTCGAGTTCCAGCCAGTCGGTCAGATGCAGGCGGCCGTGGCCGCGGCCGTCTTCGCGCAGCGGCAGGCCCAGCATCTGGTTGAAGTCGCAGTCGTACAGATAGCCCTGGTAATCGACCGAGACCAGCGTGCGGCACATCACCGATTCCGTATTCTCGGCGCGGTGCGCGCCGCGCAGCAGCGCCATGTAGTCGCGGAACTGGCCCTTGGAGATCAGCGTCGAGCCGAAGCGCGACACCGGCATGTTGGCGAGCGCGAAGAGCCGCGTGAAGACGCTGCCGTAACGCTCGCCCAGCATCTTGCGGTAGTCCGCTTCCAGCCCCGCTTGCGCCGGCGGCAGCGACGGGCCTTGCGGGTTGAAGACGAGGGTCAGCGGCAGGCCCGGATCGCGTCCATAGCCCAGCGCGTTCAACCGTTGCAGGCTGGCGATGCTCTTGTCGAACACGCCCTTGCCGCGCTGGCGATCGACGTTGTCCTCCAGATAGCAGGGGAGCGACGCGACGACCTCGACCCGCTCGGCGGCCAAAAAGTCGGCGAGGTCGTCCTGCCCCGGCTCGAACAGGATCGTCAGGTTGCATCGGTCGATCACGTGCACGCCCCGCGCGCGCGCCTGCCGCACCAGGTCGCGGAAGTGCGGGTTCAGCTCCGGCGCGCCGCCGGTGAGATCGAGCGTGCCGATGTCCTTCGCCACCAGCACGTCGAGCACCGCGTCCACCGTCTCGCGCTCCATCTGCTCGGTGCGGTTGGGGCCGGCGTTGACATGGCAATGCACGCAGCTTTGGTTGCAGGTGTAGCCGAGATTGACTTGCAGCGTTTGCACCGCGCGGCGGCGCAGCGCGGGGAAGTCGGTGACTTTGAGCAGCGGCAGGGTGGCGTGCACGGGCGGCACTCCTCAGGATGGGCGGGGCCGGGCGGGATGGCGTCGCAGTTTATCGGGAGGCGAGCAGCTTTTCGGGCAGCGCGCGCAGGATGCTGCGCATCGACTGCATCTGCTGCACGAAGTTGACGCAACAGGGACAAGCGCATAGGTGCAGGCGCACGCGCGCGCTGTTTTCGAGATCAAGCTCGCGATCCATCGACTCGACGATCAGCCGATGCGCTTGTTTGCAGTTCAGAGGCTGCATGGGCGGGTGTCCTTGCGTGGCGACCGGGGGCGAACCAGTGCCGCTCCAGGTGCTCGCGCAACCGCATCCGCGCCCGGTACAGCATCACATGGGCGTTGGTCGTCGTGATGCCAAGTTCCTTACAAATCTCTTCGGTCTCCAGCCCCTCGATCTCGCGCAGGGCAAAGATGCGCGCCAAACTGGCCGGCAGTTGCGCCAGCCCCTCCTGCACGACGGCGATGAACTGCGCCTGATTGAGCGCCTCTTCCGGCTCGTCCCACGCGGGCAGCGGAAACTGCGCGAAGTGCCCGTCCGCGCGAAAGGCGTCGTCGAAGGTCTCCGCTTCGGTCTCTTCCATCCGCGCCTCGACCGACACCTCGCGCGCATTGCGGCGGAACTGGTCGACGATCTTGTGCTTGAGGATGCCGACCACCCAGGTTTTCAGTTGCGACTGCCCGGCAAAGTCGCGCTCGCCAGCCAGCGCCGCGATCAGCGTGTCCGACGCCACGTCCTCGGCCCAGCCATCGTTGCGCAGTTGCAGCCTGGCGATGCGCAGCAGCGCTGGGCGCAATGAGGCGATGGAATCCCGGAACGAGGGGGACATTGGGCGGAGGCGGCAGTCGGCAAGCGATGCCAGCTACTTCGCCGCCCGCCC
>JAJTHJ010000300.1 GCA_021298875.1 Burkholderiales bacterium
GGCCGCGCTCGGTGCGGCCCTGCGTGCGCGGCTGGCCGAGCTGCATCATCGCCGCGACCGCGCGGCGGCGGCACTCGGCCATCTCGACCCGCTGGCAGTGCTGGCGCGCGGCTATGCGGTCGCGCTCGACAGCAACGGCCGCGCGGTGACCGATGCCGGCGCGCTCGCCCCCGGCGATGCCTTGCGGCTGCTGCTGGCACGTGGCGCCGCGCGTGCGCGCGTGGAGGCGACCGAAATTCCGGGCGCGGGCGAGGGGAACTGAGCGGCGCGGCTCGCTACACTGCCGCCACCCGCAAACGCTTTGGAGACCGCCATGGAACACACCCTACCGCCGCTGCCCTACGCGATGGACGCGCTGGCGCCGCACATCTCGAAAGAGACCTTCGAGTTCCACTACGGCAAGCACCACCAGGCCTACGCGACCAACCTCAACAACCTGATCAAGGGCACCGAGTTCGAGTCGCTGACGCTCGAAGAGATCGTCAAGAAGTCCGCCGCCGGCATCTTCAACAACGCCGCGCAGGTGTGGAACCACACGTTCTTCTGGAACAGCATGAAGCCCGGTGGCGGTGGCGAGCCCAGCGGCGCCTTGGCCGCGGCGATTGCCGCCGAGTGGGGTTCGTACGCCGCGTTCAAGGAAGCCTTCCAGAAGAGTGCGGTCGGCAACTTTGGCTCGGGCTGGACCTGGCTCGTCAAGAATGCCGACGGCAGCGTGGACATCGTCAACACCAGCAATGCCGCGACCCCGCTAACCGGTGCCGGCAAGCCGCTGCTCACCATCGACGTGTGGGAGCACGCCTACTACATCGACTATCGCAACGCGCGACCCAAGTTCGTCGAGACCTTCCTGACGAGCCTCGTCAACTGGGACTTTGCGGCGAAGAACTTCGGCTAAGCGCCGTCGTGCAGCGAATCGGGCCGGCCTTGTGCCGGCCCGTTTACTTGGTGGGCAGCCCGCCCAGCTTCATTCCCGGCTTGATGCCGCGTTGCGCGAACCAGCCGCGGTCCATCTCCAGCGCGAAGCGCACCGGCTTCTTCGCACAGTGGCTGCCCTCTGTCTTGGGCGCCATGTCCTCGATGTTGACGATGGTGCCGTCGTCTTCGAGGTAAGCCACCGACAGCGGGATCAGCGTGTTGCGCATCCACATGCAGTGGATGAACTTGCCCTTGAAGTCGAACAACATCCCGTGGTTGGGTGCGAGCTTCTCGCGAAACATCAGGCCGACCATCCGCTCGCGATCGTCGTCGGCGAGTTCGGCGGTGATCAGGTGCATGCCGGCGGTGAGCTTGACCGCCGGCAGCGGCGGCTGCGGGCTGGTTTGGGCGAGGCCAGTGGCGGCCAGAACGCTGAGCAGGAAAGTGGCAAGCAGGCTTCGCATCGCGGGGAGTCCGAAACGGTGGCGGGCGGATTATGCGCGGCGGCGCCCGAGTAAACTACGCGCCGCCCAAAATCACCCAGCGCAGGAGACGCGATGTACCAGCACATCAAGGTGCCGGCCACCGGCCAGAAGATCACCGTCAACGCCGACTATTCGCTGAACGTCCCCGACGATCCGATCATTCCCTACATCGAGGGCGACGGCACCGGCATCGACATCACGCCGGTGATGATCAAGGTGGTCGATGCAGCGGTGGCCAAGGCCTACGGCGGCAAGAAGAAGATCGTCTGGATGGAGATCTTCGCCGGCGAAAAATCCACTCGCGTCTACGGCCCTGACGTGTGGCTACCGGAAGAAACGCTGGCCGCGCTCAAGGAGTACGTGGTGTCGATCAAGGGGCCGCTGACCACGCCGGTCGGCGGGGGCATCCGCTCGATCAACGTGGCGCTGCGGCAGGAACTCGACCTGTACGTCTGCCTGCGGCCGGTGCGCTACTTCAAGGGCGTGCCCAGCCCCGTCAAGGAGCCGGAGAAGACCGACATGGTGATCTTCCGCGAGAACTCGGAAGACATCTACGCGGGCATCGAGTACGAGGCCGAGAGTGACAAGGCGAAAAAGCTCATCAGATTCCTGCAAGACGAGATGGGTGTGAAGAAAATCCGCTTCCCAGCCACCTCCGGCATCGGCATCAAGCCCATTTCGCGCGAGGGCACCGAGCGGCTGGTGCGCAAGGCGATCCAGTACGTGCTGGACAACAAGCGCAAAAGCCTGACCTTCGTGCACAAGGGCAACATCATGAAGTTCACGGAAGGTGCCTTTGCCAAGTGGGGCTACGCGCTGGCGCAGCGCGAGTTCGGCGCCGAGCTGCTCGACGGCGGGCCGTGGATGCGCATCAAGGCGCCGCACGGCGAGGTGATTTTGAAAGACGTGATCGCCGACGCCTTCTTGCAGCAGATCCTGCTGCGGCCGGCCGAGTACGACGTGATTGCCACGATGAACCTCAATGGCGATTACATCTCCGACGCGCTCGCCGCGCAGGTTGGTGGCATCGGCATTGCGCCGGGGGCCAACTTGTCGGACTCGGTGGCGATGTTCGAAGCCACGCACGGCACTGCGCCCAAGTACGCGGGTAAGGACTACGTCAATCCGGGCTCGGAAATCCTGTCGGCGGAAATGATGCTGCGGCAGATGGGCTGGACCGAGGCGGCCGACTTGATCGTCAAGTCGATGGAAGCGGCAATCCTCGCCAAGACCGTGACCTACGACTTCGCGCGGCTGCTGCCTGGGGCGACCCAGTTGTCCTGCTCGGGCTTTGGCGCGGCGATGATTTCTCACATGTAATGCGAATCGCGCTGGCGACAAAAAACCCCGCCGCGGCGGGGTTTTTTGTTGGGTTGCCGCTGGGTTCAGGCGACGGGCACGATCTTGTTCGCCTGTTTGCCTTTCGGCCCCTGGACGACCTCGAACGTGACCTTCTGCCCTTCCTTCAGCGACTTGAAGCCATTGGCCTGGATGGCAGAGAAGTGCGCGAAGAGATCCTCACCCCCGTCGTCCGGCGTGATGAAGCCGAAACCCTTGGCATCGTTGAACCACTTGACTATTGCTGTCGGCATAACGTTTCTTGTTTTCTGCGCTTGCATGCTGCTTCCCTCCTTGGTGAATCGTGCCCCCGCCCGATCCTCCCCGTCCCGACCAGTGCTGCTGCGTTGGATCCATCGGCTGCCCTGCTGCCGCCACTGGGGGAAACAACAGGTTCCAGTGGCGACGCAGCAATTCTTCGACTCCCAAAAACGCGCGTCAACGGGAATATTCGACAAGTTCTCGCTTGACACGGTACAGCCGCACTCCTGCTGTACGCGCTGCTGCGTCGAGGTGCGCGCGCCGCTTGTTTATGATTGGCTGCCATGAGTGGCGAGCATTTGAACGATGGCACAGTGGTCGAACGCGAAGCGGTTCGCGTCAAGCCGCCCCCGCTCTTTCATGTCGTCTTGCTCAACGACGATTACACGCCGATGGAGTTCGTGGTCGGCGTCTTGCAACGCTTCTTCGGCAAGGGCCGCGAGCAGGCCACCGCGATCATGCTGAAGGTGCATCATGAGGGCCGCGGCGTGTGCGGGGTGTACCCGCGCGACGTGGCCGCGTCCAAGGTCGAGCAGGTGTGCGACTATGCTCGCGAACACCAGCATCCGCTGCAGTGCGTGATGGAGGAAGCATGATTGCCCAGGAACTTGAAGTCAGCTTGCACATGGCCTTTGTCGAGGCGCGCCAGCAGCGGCACGAGTTCATCACCGTCGAGCATCTGTTGCTCGCCTTGCTGGACAACCCCTCGGCGGCCGACGTGCTGCGCGCCTGCGCTTGCAACGGGGAGGACCTGCGCAAGCACCTCGCTAACTTCATCGCCGACAACACGCCGATCCTGGCGCCGTCGTCGGACGCCGACACCCAGCCCACGCTGGGTTTTCAGCGCGTGATCCAGCGCGCGATCATGCATGTGCAGTCCACCAGCAACGGCAAGAAAGAAGTCACCGGGGCCAATGTGCTGGTGGCCATTTTTGGCGAGAAGGACTCGCACGCCGTCTACTACCTGCACCAGCAGGGCGTGACCCGGCTGGACGTCGTCAACTACATCTCGCACGGCATCAGCAAAGCGGCGGAAGCCGACAAGACCGCCAAGGCGGGCGGCGAGCAGGAAGAAAAAGAGGGCGAAGGCAAGGAGCAAACCTCGCCGCTCGATCAGTACACGATGAACCTGAACGCGCTGGCGCGCGACGGCAAGATCGACCCGCTGATCGGCCGCGAGCTGGAAGTGGAACGCGTGATTCAGGTGCTGTGCCGCCGCCGCAAGAACAACCCGCTGCTGGTCGGTGAGGCGGGCGTGGGCAAGACGGCGATTGCCGAAGGACTGGCTTGGCGCGTGGTCAAGAACGACGTGCCCGAGATCCTCGCCAAGTCCAACGTCTATTCGCTCGACATGGGCGCACTGCTGGCCGGCACCAAGTATCGCGGCGACTTTGAGCAGCGGTTAAAGGCGGTGCTCAAGCAGTTGAAAGCCAACCCGCACGCGATCTTGTTTATCGACGAGATTCACACGTTGATCGGCGCGGGCTCGGCCTCGGGCGGCACGCTGGATGCGTCCAACCTGTTGAAGCCCGCGCTCGCCAGCGGGCAGTTGAAGTGCATCGGCGCGACGACTTACAACGAATACCGCGGCATCTTCGAGAAAGACCACGCGCTATCCCGCCGCTTCCAGAAGATCGACGTCAACGAGCCGACGGTGCAGCAGACGATCGAAATCCTCAAGGGGCTGAAGTCCCGCTTCGAGGAGCACCATGGCGTGCGCTACTCCTCGGGCGCCATCTCCGCGGCGGCCGAGTTGTCGGCCAAGTACATCAACGACCGGCACCTGCCCGACAAGGCGATCGACGTGATCGATGAAGCCGGCGCCGCGCAGCGCATCCTGCCGGCCTCGCGCCGCAAGAAGACGATCGGCAAGGGCGAGGTCGAGGACATCATCGCCAAGATCGCGCGCATCCCGCCGCAGTCGGTCTCCAGCGACGACCGCGCGCAGTTGAGGAACCTGGAGCGCAACCTGAAGAACGTCGTCTTCGGCCAGGACCCGGCCATCGAGGCGCTCGCCGCCGCGATCAAGATGGCACGCTCGGGCCTGGGCAAGCCGGACAAGCCGATCGGTGCCTTCTTGTTTTCCGGCCCGACCGGTGTGGGCAAGACCGAAGTCGCCAAGCAACTGGCCTTCACGCTCGGCATCGAGCTGATCCGCTTCGACATGTCCGAATACATGGAGCGGCACGCGGTCAGCCGCCTGATCGGCGCGCCGCCTGGATACGTCGGCTTCGATCAGGGCGGGCTGCTGACCGAGGCGATCAGCAAAAAGCCGCACGCTGTGCTGCTGCTCGACGAGATCGAGAAGGCGCACCCCGACATCTTCAACATCCTGTTGCAGGTGATGGATCACGGCACGCTGACCGACAACAACGGTCGCAAGGCGGACTTTCGCAACGTGATCGTCGTGATGACCACCAACGCGGGCGCCGAGACGCTGCAAAAACGCAGCATCGGCTTTACCAATGCGCGCGAGGCGGGCGACGAGATGGCCGACATCCGCCGCATGTTCACGCCCGAGTTCCGCAACCGGCTGGACGCGATCATCAGCTTCCGCGCGCTCGACGAGGAGATCATCCTGCGCGTGGTGGACAAGTTCCTGATGCAACTGGAAGACCAGTTGCACGAGAAGAAGGTCGAGATCGGTTTCAGCGATGCGCTGCGTAAGCACTTGGCCAAGAAGGGCTTCGACCCGGTGATGGGTGCGCGGCCGATGGCGCGGCTGATCCAGGACAGCATCCGCCGCGCGCTGGCCGACGAGCTGCTGTTCGGCAAGCTGGTGGCTGGCGGCCGCGTGCAGGTGGACGTGGACGAGGCGGGCGAGATCAAGCTCGTCTTCCCGCCGGCCGATGGCGGCCCGACAGCCAAGGCCGAGGACAAGGAGCCGGCGCTCGCCGAGTAGCGCGCGGAAGCGACGACGCATGAACAAAGCCACCGTCGCCGCCGCGCTGGCGCTCGCCGCGGGCATTGCCGCGGCGCAGACCCCGGCGCCCGACTTGGAGCGGGCAAAGAAAATCGCCAACGGCGGTTGCGTGCTGTGCCATGGCGCCGATGGCGAAAGCTCGAGCGAACTCTTCCCCAAGCTCGCCGCGCAGAACGCGAATTACCTCGCCAAGCAGTTGGCGAACTTCAAGAGCGGTGCGCGCAAGTCCACCACGATGCAGCCGATGGTCAAGGACTTGTCCGAGGCCGACTTCGCGAGCCTCGGCGCCTACTACGCCGCCAAGCCCGCCAGCGCGCACGACGTTTCCGATGCCGATCTTGCGGGCGTGGGCCGCTATATGTACGCGAAGGGCAACCGCTACTCCGGCGTGCCCGCCTGCGCCGGCTGCCACGGGCCGGATGGCGGCGGCACCGCCGCGCTGCCGCGGCTGGCGGGCCAGCATGCACTGTACGTCGAAAACCAGATCAAGCAGTTCAACAAGCGCGAGCGCACCACCGACAACGAGGTAATGCACACCGTCGCGGCCAAGATGACCGAACTCGAGGTCAAGGCGGTGGCGGAGTATTTGGCCGGAAAGAAGTAAAGAGCGAGGGAGTTCGCGAGGGAGCACCTATGGACGGCTTAACGCGGGTGTCGTTTCTCGCAGCGGCGGTTGCAGCAGCGCTTGGTTCGTCAGTCCTCGCCGTGCAGGCTTTCGGAACCTATCAACGGTGGATGCCGTTCTTGGGCGCAGACGGGCAGCGCATCATTTCCGTGGGCCTCATTGTTGTCGGCGCGCTACTCGGAGTGATTGGCGCATACCGAGCGGGAAAGCACAACAAAGAGCAGGGCTTGTCGCCTTTCCGACGCAAGATCCCGACAAAACAAAACGGCGGGCACTGCCCGCCGATTTGCTTGCAACGCCGGTGCAAGATCAGCCGAGCGTATCCGCCCAGATGTTCTGCGCCCAGGCAAACGCGTACTTGCCTTCCAGCGCGGTCGGCGCAGTCGAGACGCCGCCCGAGCCGTGCACGGTCAGCATCGTCTTCTTGCCCGGGTCGTACTGGTGCACCGAGGCGACGTGCACCGAGTCTTCGTCGGTGGTCATCGAGTAGCAGGTGTTGTTGACCACGGGCGTGGCGTTGACCGGCTGGCCGGTCAGCAGCGACACAATGGCCGCCGCGCACACCTTGGCCTGCTGGTTTGCCATGTGGCCGGACTTGGGCATCGCCGGGGCGATCTGGATCGAGTCGCCTAGCACGTGCACGTTTTTCACCTTGACCGACTCGTAGGTCAGGAAGTCCACCTCGCACCAGCGGTTGTTGGCGGTAATCACCCCCGCCACCCGAGCGATGCTGCCGGCGCGTTGCGCCGGGATCAGGTTGACCACGGCAGCGCGCACGTCGTCGCTGGTTTCGAACTTCAGGGTCTTGGTCTTTACGTCGACGTCCGTCAGCGTCTGGTTCGGCCGGTACTCGACGATACCCTTGTAGTCCTCGTTCCACACCTTCATGAAGAGCGCCTTCTTGGACTGCACGTCTTCATTGGCGTCGAGGATCAGCACCTTGGACTTCGGCTTCGCCTTCTTGAAGTACCAGGCCATCTGGCAGGCACGCTCGTACGGCCCCGGCGGGCAGCGGTAGGGCGCGCGCGGGATCGTGATCGCCGCGATACCGCCGTCAGGCATCGCCACCAGCTGGCTGCGCAACTGCACGGTTTGCGGCCCGGCCTGCCAGGCGTTGGGCGCGACGTCGGTCACCGCGTTCGGCCCCTTGGCCGCGGCGGGGATCGTTTCCCACATGAAGTCGATGCCGGGGGCGACGATCAGCCGGTCGTAGGTGATCGTCTGGCCGCCGAGCGTGGTCACGGTGCGTTTCTCGGTATCAACTTGGGTGGCGGTGTCGCGCACCCACTGGATGCCCCAGCGCTTGGGCAGGTTCTCGTACGACTGCGTCACGTAGTCCAACGTCTTGCTGCCGCCGATCACCAGGTTGGACATCGGGCAGGAGATGAACTTCTCGCGCGGCTCGATTACCGTGACCGCCACCTGCCCGCCGCTCCACATGCGGATGTACTTGGCTGCGGTCGCGCCGGCGTAGCCGCCGCCGATCACCACCACGCGGCCGGCCTTGCCGTCCTCGCCCATCGTGGCGCAGCCGCCCAGCGCGGCCAGCGCCGAGCCGGCGCCGAGCGCCTTCAAAAGTTCGCGTCGTTGCATTGTGGTCTCCCTTATTTGGCCGTTGGCTTCGGCTGCGCGGCGAACCAGGCGGCCACTGCTTCGATTTGCGGCTCGCTATAGCCCTTGGACAACTGATGCATGATCGTCGCGGGCTTCTTGCCGTCACGGAAATCGTTCATCTTCTGCACCAGCTCGGCTTTCGGCACGCCGGCCAGCGACTCGTTACCGCCGGCGGATACGCCGTTGGTGCCGTGGCAGTTGGCGCAGGTGGCCGCGAGATTGCGGCCGAGGTTGGGGTCGCTCTGCGCTTGCGCGACGCCCGCGGCGGCCAGCAGGGCCGCCAGCATTGCGGATCGGAACACGACAGTCTCCTTGGTCGGTGGTCGGTGCGCGGGGAGGCACGCGCCGGCTCGGTGTGAGCGGCGGGGAGCTTAACCCGTCGGCGAGCGGCGGCAAAGCGTCGGCACGTCCCAAGGTGGCCGCAACGCGACTATCCGCGCGGGCGAAAGGCGATCGGGCTGGCAAGCGCCGGGCGCAGGCCCCGCTTGTTGGCGAAGCAGGCGGGCGAGGCCGGCGGCCTCATCGCTGTGAGCGTGCATGATCTCGCGCACGTCGAGCC
>JAJTHJ010000053.1 GCA_021298875.1 Burkholderiales bacterium
CAGAAACGCCTCGCGCCGCGTCCTCTTGCGAAACCGCTCGAACCCCTCGCCCCGATCCGCCGCCATCGCCAGTGTCATCTGCTTCATTTCCGTCGCCCTCAATCCGTCTCGTCGCCTATGACCGCGCCGATGGGAACTTGTTCAGTGTTTCCTTAAGCCATTTTGTTTTGTCCACACCCTCTGACGGCGCACGAAGAAAATCCCCACCCCGCGCGATGCGCGCGCGGGGCAGGGCAGGGGGAAAGCGGCACTACGGCTGCCAGTCGTCGGACAGCGTGCGCAGGAAGGCGACCACGGCGTCGATTTCGTCCGGTGTCAGCGCCGGCGCGTCGCCGGCTTTCCGGTCGTACGGCGCTTCGCTGGTGTTGACGTTGCCGTGGTAAGCGGGCGGCAGATCGTCGAACTTGCGAACCACGCCGTCGACCACGGGGTACCAGCGCTCCGGCGCGGTGTCGCGGGTGACGTAGAAGTCGACCACCTCGCGCAGGTCGGCAAAGCGGCCGTTGTGGAAGTAGCGCTTGCGTAGCGCGACGTTGCGCAGCGACGGCACCTTGAACGCGCCGCACAAGTCGGTGCGGTCGGCCAGGTCGGCGCGCGCGCACAGGCCGAGGTCGAAGTAGGCCGGGTCGTCGTTGACGCGCAGTTCGGGGTTGCGCGGCACGCCGAGCGCGTCGTAGGTGAAATCGGTGAACAGCGGCGGCGTGCCGTCGGCGCCGCGTTCGCTCGGGTGGCAGGCGGCGCAGTTGCCTTTGTCCGCCGCGTTGAACAGTTCCAGCCCGCGCGCCTCCTGCGCGGTCAGTTGTGCGCGGCCGGCCAGAAACGCGTCGTACTTGCTGCTGAAGGCGGCGAACTCCGCGTCCTCACGCTGGTATTGCGCGAGCGCGAAGGTCATCCGCTCGTAGGCGCGCTCGACGTCGGCCAGGATGCCGGCGCCGAACACCCGCTCGAACTCGCCCGCATACGGCGCCGCGCGCAGCCGCTCGACCACCGCGGCGCGCGTGGGCAGCGCCATCTCGCGCGGGTTCAGGAACGGCTCACCGGCCTGCGCCTGCAGCGATTCCGCGCGCCCGTCCCAGAAAAAGCCGCCGGTCGGCGTGTCTTCGTCGTCGAAGTGGAATGCGCCGTTGAAGTGCAGGTAGCGGATCGACGGCGCGGTACGCGTGCTCTGGAGCGTCAGGTCGGCGCCGCCGAGCTCGGCCGGCAAGCTTGAAGCTCCTGCGTGCCCGGTGGCCAGTGCATGGCAGGTCTGGCAGGACATGCGCCCGGAGGCCGACAGCGACTCGTCTTTGAAGATGTTCTCGCCCAACTGGGCGGCGGGCGACAGCGGGCTCGCCGCCGGCTCGGGCGATCCGCCGTCGCTGCCGCAACCGGCCAGCAGCAGGAGCAGGGTGGCGAGGGCGACGATCCGGGGCTTCATCGTCCGGCGCTCCCGCAGGCGAGGGTGGCCGACAGGCGCCCGTCGCGGACGAGGGCAAGGAGGGACCCGTCACCGCTAGTGCGCGCCAGCGCGCGCAGCGCCGCGGCGACTTCGCGGCGCGCCCGTTGCGGCGCTCGCCCACCGCGCAGCGTGGCGCAGCAGTCGCGCAGCGCCGCCAGCGCCGCGAGCGCGTCGCGCATGAAGGGGTCGGCGGTCAAGCGGGAGTTCATACGGCCTTCTTGCTGAAAATGAGAATAATTCGCATTTGACATTAAATGAGAATAATTGTCAAATGCGGCAAAGAATTGAAAAGGGGCCGGGGTCAAATTGTTTTTTCGCACGGAGCCAACCGTCAAATTTCGACCCTTTCCTCCCCCTCGCATCGCTCAAGCCGGCAGCGCAAGAATCTGCTGCAGCACCTCGCAAGCTTCCTGAAAAACCCGCGCCGGAGCGCGCTGGCACGGGTGCGGCTTGGCCCGGCGGGCGCGCCAGTCGAACGACTTGGGTTGATTGGCGACGATGTAGCTCGACGAGTTATCGGTGCCGCGCCAGATCACGGCGAAGGGGTTGTCGGCGTGGCGCTCGGCGTGCGTCATCGGCAGTCCGATCACGAGGCCCGTGCGTTCGTTGAACGCCGCAGGCGACAGTACGAGTAGCGGGTGCACGTCGCCGATCTCGCCGCCGGCCTTGGGGTTGAAATCGATCCAGATCACGTCGCGCCGATCCGGCAGCCAGGTCGCTTGGGTCTTCATGGCCGCTCGGCGCCGACCGGAGGTGCGGCCAGCAGTTCGCCGCCGTGGCGCTTCGGGTCGAAGCGGGCCAGCCGCTCGCGCAGCGAGGTCGCACCGGGGCTCACGCTGACGCGGAAGCCGCGGCCTTCGGCATCGACGAAAACGGTCTGCCCTTCGGCGAGCTTGGCGGCGCGTGCTACCGAGACCGGGATACGCAACGCGAGACTGTTCCCCCAGCGCTGCAGCACGCGTGCCGAGACGGAGCGACGGGTCGAGGGAGTAGGCATCGTGATTGCTCCTGTGGCGAATATTTAACAATTGTATATCCGGGTCGGCCTTGGCCCGATTGCGCCGACGCGGGCCGCCGTCCGGCGGCTCGGGCGTTGGAGCGAGTTGCCGCGATAATCGCGCCAACCATGGCCGGATCGAGCACCCCGCTTCTGTCGCCGTCGGCTCCGCGGAGCGGAACCGAGATCGAACCTGTATGGGCGCAGTCCCTTCACGCGGCTGACCGCCAGTTGGCCCAACGCCTGCTCGCCCGCGACCGCCGCGCGCTGGCCAAGGCGATCACGCTGATCGAATCCTCGCGTGCCGACCACCAGGCGCGGGCGCAGCGGCTGCTCGATGCGCTGCTGCCGCACACCGGCCAGTCGTTGCGGCTGGGCATCAGCGGCGCGCCGGGGGCGGGCAAGTCCACTTTGATCGAGTCGCTCGGGGTTCACCTGACCGCGCGCGGCCATCGGGTCGCGGTGCTGGCGGTCGATCCAAGCAGCACGCTGTCCGGTGGCTCGATCCTCGGCGACAAGACGCGGATGGAGCGGTTTTCCGCCGACCCCAATGCCTTCATCCGCCCCTCGCCCTCGGGCGCGACGCTGGGCGGCGTGGCGCGCAAGACGCGCGAGGCGATGCTCGCCTGCGAGGCCGCCGGCTACGACATTGTGATCGTCGAGACGGTGGGCGTGGGCCAGAGCGAGACGGCGGTCGCCGGCATGACCGACTGCTTTCTGCTGCTGGCGCTGCCCAACGCCGGCGACGACTTGCAGGCGATCAAGCGCGGCATCGTCGAGCTGGTGGACTTCGTGCTCGTCAACAAGGTCGATCTCGATCCCAAGGCAGCCGAGATGGCGCGCACGCAGATCGCCGGCTCGCTCGCGTTGCTGCGCCCGCGCAGCGAAGGCTGGTCGCCCAAGGTACTGACCTGCAGCGCGCGCACGGCCGATGGCATTGCTGAATTGTGGGCGGAG
>JAJTHJ010000034.1 GCA_021298875.1 Burkholderiales bacterium
CAAACCTCGCTTCAAAGCGCAGGCTGTCCGCCAGCGCGACAAAGGCCGCGAGCTTGGCTGCCGCGGCGCCGCTTAAACTGCCGACTGCCGCGTACAGGCTGCTGTTGGCGGCGCGCGCCGCGTCCTGCAACTGCTCCAGCGTGCGCGCACCGATGCCGCGTGCCGGAAAGTTGACCACCCGCAGAAACGCCGTGTCGTCGGCCGGGTTCTCGATCAACCGCAGGTAAGCGAGCGCGTGCTTGATCTCCGCCCGCTCGAAAAACCGCAAGCCGCCGTACACCCGATACGGAATGCCCGCCGAAAACAATCCGTGCTCGATCACACGCGACTGCGCGTTCGACCGGTACAGCACCGCGATCTCCGAGCGCGCGTGGCCCTCGGCAATCAGGCTCTTGACCTCCTCGATCAGCCAGGCGGCTTCCAGCCCGTCGGAGCCCGCCTCGAACACGCGCACCGGCTCGCCCACGCCTTCTGCGGTCCACAGGTTCTTGCCCAGCCGCTGCGCGTTATGGCGGATCAGCGCGTTGGCGGCGTCCAGAATGTGGCCGTGCGAGCGGTAGTTCTGCTCCAGCTTGATCACGTTGGCCACGCGAAACTCGCGCTCGAAGTCGGCCATGTTGCCGACCTGAGCGCCGCGGAAGGCGTAGATCGAGTTATGCGTGAGCAGTCCGTTGGCCGCGTAGTTGTGGGTCGGCTCGATGTCCAGGTCGTACAGCCGCATGCGCCGCGCTGGCAAGGATTCGACCCGAGTTACCGTATCCAACTGGCCATGCTCATCGACGATCGCCATGCCCGGCCGCACCGAGGCGGCACGGATGAACGGCAGCGCCTTGGAGGCGAGCCGCGCGTTCTGCACGATGCGGCCGTCCAGTCGTTGCGCCATGTCGCGCGCGATGGCCAGCAGTTCGCCGTAGTCGGTGCGCGCCGACTCGACGCGCCAGCCGTGGGAGATCGGCTTGCCGCTTTGCGCCGGCCGCACCGAGTAGCCAGCCGCCGCCAGCGCGCGCCGGCCCGCGGCATCGTTGCCGAACACGGCAATGCGGTGCATAGGCTTGGCGCCGCGGCGATCGCCGCAGAGTGTGAGCACCACGCGGCGCCGGCTGGAATTGCGCGACTGCGGGGTGTGGTGCGGCTCGTCGATCGACAAGCCGCACTCGCGTAACAAGCGCCGGGCGGCGGACTTGGTGTCGAGTTCGGCATAGAGGCGGGCGATCAGGCCAGCGTCGTGCACGAGGCCATCGACCGCGCCGCCCTTGCGCGGGACGAAGGGCAGCAGCGGCAGACCATGGCGCAGCGACAGCAGCGCCTCGTGCAGGCGCGCCTCGTTCGGGCTGGCGTGCACGCCGACGACCCAGAGGGCATCGGCATGCTCCTGCAAGGCGCGCTGGCGGAACCCCAGCATCGGCTTGCGCTGACCGCGCGTGTACACCTGCGAGGTGCCGAGCCGGAACCCAACGCCCCGCTTGTACATCAAGTAGGTGAAGTGCAACTGCGGCGAGTGCCCGAGCAAGTAGCCCGCGAAGTGCGTGTGCTCCGGTGTGCTGACAAGGCGCTTGCCGCCCCGTGTGTGGATGCCGATCAACGCAGTGGATTTCACGCGGCGATGGACCCGCGCGACCTGGGCGGGGCGCACGGTGCCACTGCCGTGGCCGCTCGCGACTGCGTCGCCCGGCTGCACCCGCTCGATCGGTTTGCGGCTGCCGTCAGCCATCGTGATCAGCGTCCCGGCGGGCACGCACTGATCGTCGTCGCCGACCGCAAACACCGCCGCGCCGCCGGCGGCCAGCAGCTTCAGCCACAGGTATTGCAGCGTGTTGGTGTCCTGAAACTCATCGACCAGCACGTGGCGGAAGCGGCTTTGGTAGTGCAGCCGCAGCGGCTCGTTGCGGGCGAGCAGTTCGTAGCAGCGCAGCAGCAGTTCGGCGAAGTCGACCACGCCCTCGCGCTGGCATTGCGCGTCGTAGGCGGCGTACAGCTCCACGAATTTGCGGTTGTAGCCATCGACCACGTCCACTCGGTCGGCGCGCAGGCCTTCTTCCTTGGCGCTGTTGATGAACTGCTGCACGTTGCGCGGCGGGTAGCGCTCGTCGTCGATGTTCAGGCCCTTGAGCAGCCGCTTGATCGCCGACAACTGATCGGCGCTGTCCAGGATCTGAAAGGTCTGCGGCAGCCCGGCGTCGCGGTGGTGCGCGCGCAGCAGCCGGTTGCACAACCCGTGAAACGTGCCGATCCACATTCCGCGCACGTTGATCGGCAGCATGGCGGACAAGCGCGTCAGCATCTCGCGCGCCGCCTTGTTGGTGAAGGTGACCGCCAGAATGCCCTGCGGACTGACGCGGCCGGTCTGGATCAGCCAAGCGATGCGGGTCGTCAGGACCCGGGTCTTGCCGCTGCCCGCGCCCGCCAGGATCAGCGCCGGCTGGTCGGGGAGGGTGACCGCGGCAAGCTGCTGGTCGTTGAGGTTGTCGAGCAGGTTCATCGAAGGGCGCGACTATACCGAGCGGGAACTCGTGAAACCTGAGGGGCGAAGCGCCAGCCGTCCTTACCCTCGCCCGCATCAGCGGGAGAGGGTGGCGCCGCAGGCGCCGGGTGAGGGCAAGGACCGCCCGATCAGGCATCATCCCCCGATGACCGCAACCACCTTCGACTACGTGATCGTCGGCGCCGGCACCGCCGGCTGCCTGCTCGCCAACCGCCTGTCAGCCGACCCGCGCGTGCGCGTGGCGCTGCTGGAAGCGGGCGGCTCCGACGATTACCTGTGGATTCATGTGCCGGTCGGTTACCTGTACTGCGTCGGCAACCAGCGCACCGATTGGTGTTTCGACACCGAGCCGCAGCCGGGCCTCAACGGCCGTGCGGTCCGCTATCCGCGCGGGCGCGTGCTGGGCGGCTGCTCGTCGATCAACGGCATGATCTACATGC
>JAJTHJ010000330.1 GCA_021298875.1 Burkholderiales bacterium
CGGTGGCGCTGGGCCGGTGCAGGTACAGGCTGAAGTCGTCGGCCAACTGCTTGCGGGTGAAGATTTCGCGCAGATGTTCACGGTAGCGCGGGCCGACGAGGATCGTGTGGTGCGGCACCTCGTCGTAGCGCCGCTTGGTGCCGAAGTACCAGACGAAGAGGCTCATCGAGTAGCGCGCGCGCGCCAGCTTGCGGTCGGTCCAGCGGCGGCGCGGGTGGCGGCCGAGCAGCGTGCCGTAGGTGTGCGCGGTGTCGGCGTTGGAGACGACGATGTCGGCGGCGAGCGTCTCGCCGCCCGCCAGCCGCACGCCGGTGGCGCGGCCGTTGGCGACGAGGATCTCTTCGACCCGCGCGTGGTAGCGGATGCGGTTGCCCTGCACGCCGACGAGCTTGACCATGCCTTCGACGAGCTTGCCGGTGCCGCCCATCGCGTAGTGCACGCCCCAGTTGCGCTCGACGTGAGCAATCATTCCGTAGATCGAGGTCACGGTGAACGGATTGCCGCCGATGAACAGCGGGTGGAAGCTGAAGACGAAGCGCAGCCGCTCGTCCTTGATGAAGCTCGCCACGCGCGAATGCAGGCTGCGATAGGCCTGCTGCTTCAGCAACTCGGGCGCGACGCGCAGCATGTCGGTAAACGCGCCGAACGGTACGTGGCCGAGCTCTTCGAAGCCGATGCGGCAGAGCTCCTTCGAGTTGCGCATGAAGCGCTCGTAGCCGGCCACGTCGGCGGGTGAGAAGCGCTCCACCTCCGCACGCATCTGCGCGGGGTCGGCCGAGCAGTCGAAGCGCGAGCCGTCGGCAAAGCGGATCGAGTAGAACGGGTGCATCGGACGCAGTTCGACGTCGTCGGCCATCCGCCGGCCGGCGAGCGTCCACAGTTCTTCGAACAGGTGTGGCACGGTGACGATGGTCGGGCCGGCGTCGAAGGTGTAGCCGTGCTGCCTATGCACGTAGGCGCGCCCGCCGGGGGCGTCGAGCGCTTCCAGCACGGTGACGCGGTAACCGCGTGCGCCCAGCCGGATCGCCGCGGCCAGCCCGCCAAAGCCGCTGCCGATCACCACTGCATGGGGGCGGCGTTGCTGTTCGGCCTGCGCCAGTGTCGCGGCCGGGGGTTCAACGAGGTTCATGGTCGACCTTTTGGATCAGTGCCGCGACCCGCGCGGCGTCTTCTTCATGCGCCAGATGGCCCAGCCCCGCCAGCCGCACGACCAGCGCTGTGGGCAGCAACGCGCGCACCTGCTCGGCCTGCGTCGGCGGCACCGTGCCGTCGCGCTCCGCGGCGACGAGGGTCAACGGCACCTCCAACCGCGGCAGGTCTTCGGCCAGCGCGCGCAGGTCCCAGTTGGCCATCATGTCCAACGCGCCTTGCACATGCGCGGCGTTGCGCAGCAGGCGAATGTAGAAAGCAAGCTGGCGATCGTTCAGTGTGGAGCCGGTGCTTTGCACCAGCCGTTCGACCGCCCTGCGGTCGAGCGCGCGCCAGGCAAAGAAGCGCGGAACCAGTGGGTTCAGCGACAGCAGCCGCGCAAGCGGCAGGAACAGCACACCCGCCAGCCCGGTGAAGGGCAGCAGCGCACCGTTTAACGACACGATCGCGCGCGGCGCGATGCGCGCATCGAGCGTCATTCGGATCAAGATCGCCGCACCGGCCGAGTGGCCGACCGCGAGCGCCGGCTTCACGTCGAGCGCCTGCACCAACTGGGCGACCGCCTCGGCCATGCCGGGCAGCGACAGGCGGCGCGCTGGCAGCGGCTCGGTGAAGCCGTGGCCCGGCAGATCGGGCGCGACCACCGTGTAGTGCTTCGCGAGCAGCGGCGCGAGGTCGGCCCACGAATGCGTGGAGGCCCCCGTGCCGTGCAGCAGCAGCAGCACCGGACCGTGGCCCATGATCTGCACGTGCCAGCGCAGATTGCCCGCGGCGACGAAGCGCGAGGCCGAGCGGTTGGGCAAATCCGCGCCGTCGGTGTTCCAGAGGGGAGGGGCGTCGAGTTGGAGTTGCGAGTGAGGTCGCGGGTGGTTGCCGCTCGGTCGCGAGATCGCGGCAGCCACGCCCCCACCCCAACCCTCCCCCGCGGGCGGGGGAGGGAGAAACTCCCTCCCCTGCGAAGCGGGGGAGGGTTGGGGTGGGGGCGTGGGTCTCGCGTGCCGAGACCGCGTTCCGATCGCAGTCACCATCTCGCCTCGAACGTACAAGCGTCCGCCCCACAGGCTTGGCAGGTGGTTTCGGCGACGGTCGTCCCCGGATGCACCAGCACCCGAAACAGCCGCTCGAACGTCGCCGCATAGAAATCGCACAACGGTTGTCCCGAAGTGGCACCGCGGCATATCGGGCAGTCGGCAATGCGGAACCACGTGGGCCGGCCGGCTCGCGCGGTAAACGTGCCGCTGCCCGCAAAAGTCCACGCATGGCGGCGGATCGCGGAAAGCAGCAGGCGGCTCGCCAGCGACGCGGGCAGGCGCTTCAACAGCCACTGCGCGGCGCGTGGAATGCGGTGCGCGAGCAGATAGTCGCCGGTGCGCCGTCCCGCCTCGCGCGCGAGCGTTGTTGCGGCCTCAGCGTCGAACTCCGCGCGCAACGCGCTGTGCAGGCGCAGCACTTCGGCTTCATCGACCATCTGCTGCGGCGGCGCGTCCCAGTAGCGCGCCAGCCCGGCCGCCTGGAAGAGCTGCGCGCCACGCGCCTCGCCCGTCAGCGCGCGCAGCGCCTCGGCCAACTGCACGATGGCGTTGGGGCCGATGCGGGCGGCAGATGCGACGGAACCTGCGGACATGTTGGACTCGGTCGCGGCGCGTTTCGGAGGCAGGGGGTCGGATTCGCGTTGCGGCGCTCTTGCCCTCACCCGGCGCCTTCGGCGCCACCCTCTCCCGCTGATGCGGGCGAGGGTTGTTTGCCCCCCTCGCCCGCATCAGCAGGAGAGGGGCCGGGGGTGAGGGCGAACCGCATCCCACGCTCGCTCAATGCGCCGCCGGAGCCGCAACCTCGCTCGCCTTTGCCGGCACCGGCGCGGCATCCTCGTCCGCCATTTGCTCGCTGCCACCCCCGCAAGCCATCACCTTCACCGGCACATCGACCTTCTTGCCGCGGCGCGAGTAGTCGACGTCGGCGGCCAGATCGGGCCGCTTGCGCTTCAACTCCGCAATCTGCTCGCGGTTCAACACCTTGCTCTCGTCGAACGCGAGGTCCCACTGCATCGACGCGCCGTTGAACTTCAACCGCTCCAGGTCGTAGAACTTCTTGGTCGCAGTGGTCTTGGCGAAAGCCTTGAGGCAGCCCAGCATGTAGCGTCGCTTGAACTTGTCGCGGATCCACGGGTACTCGAAGAAGGTTTTGCGCATGTAAAAGCGCGCGTAGTTGCGCATCACGCCCTTCAACACCTGGTCGCGCGTCATGTCGTCGGGCTGGATGATCGGCGTGACGAAGTTGTACTTGGCGTAGTCGCGCACCTCGACCTTGTCGCCGAGTTCTTCGAAGAGTTCCGCGAACGGCCAAGGCGTGTACATGTTCCAGTTGGCCATGTCCGGCTTCCAGTCCTGCGCGAGCCGGTAGGTCTCTTCGATGGTCTCAGCGGTCTCGTTCTCCAGCCCCATGATGAACTGCGCCTCGGCCACCATGCCGGCGTCCTTGAGCAGCTTGATCGCGAGCTTGTTTTCCTCGATCGTCGTTTCCTTGCGGAAGCGGTCGAGCTTTAACTGCGCCGCCGCCTCGGTGCCGAGCGACACGTGCACCAGCCCGGCCTTGCGGTACAGCGGCAGCAGTTCGCGGTCGCGCAATATGTCGGTCACGCGGGTGTTGATGCCCCATTTGACCGGCAGGTCGCGGCGGATCAGTTCCTCGCACAGTGCCACGAACTTCTTGCGGTTGATGGTCGGCTCCTCGTCGGCAAGGATGAAAAAGCCCACCTTGTGCTCGCGCACCAAGGTTTCGATTTCATCGACGAACTTGACCGGATTGCGCGTGCGGTACTTGCGCCAGAACTTCCACTGCGAGCAGAAGCGGCAGGTAAATGGGCAGCCGCGCGCAAAGTTGGGCACCGCCACCCGGCAGTTGAGGGGGATATAGATGTACTTGTCCCATTCAAGCAGCGACCAGTCGGGGGTCAATGCATCCAGGTCGCGGATCACCGGGCGCGCCGGGGTGGCGACCACCAGGCCGGCTTCGAGGAAGGCGATGCCCTGGATCTCGCGCCGGCGCGCCAGATGCGTGCCGTCCGCAATCGCGGTCAGCAGCTCGACGGCGATCTCTTCACCCTCACCGCGCACGATGTAGTCGATCCACGGCGCCTCGTTGAGCACCTGCGCGTACATGAAGGTCGGATGGATGCCGCCCAACACCGTCACGCAGCCGGGCGCGGCCTCCTTGGCGAGCTTCAGCGTCTTTTGCGCCTGATAGATCATCGGCGTGATCGCGGTGGCCAGCACCACGTCGGGCTGGTTGGTGCGGATCAACTCGGCCAGCTTGTCGTCGGCGATGTCGTTGGTCATCGCATCGACGAAGCGGACGTTGGTGATGCCGGCGCCCTTCAGCGCACCGCCGATGTAGGCGACCCATCCGGGCGGCCAATTGCCCGCAATCTCGGCACCGCCGCAGTGGTAGTTGGGCTGGATCATCAGGACGCGCATGGTTCTCCTCCGAGGCGGGGGCCGCCTTCCCGCACACTAACGAGGGGTGGCGGCCAGGGTTTGCCTAATGTCAATGTTTGTGGACACTTGTTTGTCAGAGAAGATTTACATAGATTTGGCTTTTGGGCAATAGACGAGATGGCCGTCCAGTCAGTGTGGGCATCGGCATCCGGCAATGGCGCTCTGCCGGCGCGTGCAAGTGCCGAGTGGCGCACCGCAAAGTGGCTTCCACCAAAATCCGAAAAGTCTGATAATTGTCTTCGCAAAGAAGACAACTTTCGGCGATGGACAGCATCCTCGAACAGATCATCGGCGACTTCCAGGAGCGTCCCTTGCCGGCGCTGACGCGCCGGGATGTCGCCCTGCCAGCCTTGGCCGGCAAGATCGACACGCTGATCGGCATGCGCCGCACCGGCAAAAGCTGGCGCGTCTATCAGGCGATGAGCGATCTGCTCGCCCAAGGCACGCCCAAGGAAAGTCTGCTGTTCGTCAACCTGGACGATGAGCGCCTGCACCCGTTGGCGGCCGCCGACCTGCAACGCATCCCGGAGACCTTTTTCCGTCTGTTCCCCGAGAGCAAGCAACGGCGCTGCCACTTCTTCTTCGACGAGATCCAGAACGTGCCCGGCTGGGAGCGCTTCGTCCGCCGCCTGCTGGACACCGAGAACGCGCAAGTCACCCTCGCCGGTTCATCGGCCAAGCTTTTGAGCCGCGAGATCGCCACCACCTTGCGCGGCCGGTCGCTCGCCACCGAGATTTTCCCGTTCAGCTTTGCCGAGGCTCTGCGCCACGCAGGCGAGGACGGCAGTCTCGGCAAAACCGTGGGTAGCGCCCGCCGCGCACTGCTCGCCAATCGCCTGCGCGGCTACCTCGCGGACGGCGGGTTCCCCGAAGTGCAGGGCGTCGAAGCGCCGCTGCGCGTGCGCATCCTGCAAGAGTACGTGGATGTGGTCGTCCTGCGCGACGTGGTCGAGCGCCACGGCATCGGCAACCTCGCGCCGCTGCGCTATCTGATCCGCCACCTGCTCGGCGCGCCGGCCTGCGCCTTCAGCGTCAATCGCTTCCACAACGATCTGCAATCCCAGGGCATCGCCTGCGGCAAGAACAGCCTGCACGAGTATCTGGCTCATCTCGAAGATGCGTATCTGGTGCAGACCATCGGGATCGATGCGCGCTCGGCGCGTCAGCGCCAGGTCAATCCGCGCAAGGTCTATCCGATCGACACGGGGCTGGCCCAGGCCTTCCGCCACGGCGCCAGCATGGACCGCGGCCGGCTGCTGGAAACGCTGGTGTTCCTCGATCTGCGCCGGCGCGGCATGCAGATCGCCTACTTTCGCTCGGCCCAGGGGTTCGAGGTCGATTTCCTCGCCCGCCCCGCGGCGGGCGGCGACGCCGAACCCCTGGCGATCCAGGTGGCGGAAACCATCGCCGACGCCAAGACCCGCCAGCGCGAACTGCGCGCACTCGTCGCCCTGATGACCGAGCGCAAGCTGTCGCGGGGCACCCTGGTCACCCTCGACGAAGAGGAGCGCATCGACACGGAGGGCGGCCTGGTCGAGGTGGTGCCGGCATGGCGCTGGCTGCTACGGCAGGAGTAGCACGCAGCGGCAGCCGTTGCCGCTGCAAGGGCCGGCGTGCTGCCCAAGGCCGACGCCACGCGCCGGAGTAGCACGCAGCGGCAGCCGTTGCCGCTGCAAGTGGATCGACCCTGCGCGGGGGACCCGCTATCTTCGGCGTGGCGTCGGTCGTGGAGAAGAGCAATGAAGTGGTTACGTTTTCGGTTCGCGGATCGCGAAGGCTTGGGTGTCCTCGACGGCGAGCATGTCCGCGTCTGCGAAGGCGACTTGTTCGCCGCCCCGCAGCCCACCGGCGAGGTGCTGCCGCTGGCGCAGATCGAGTGGCTGCCGCCCGTGCGGCCGTCGAAGATCGTCGGGCTGCGGAACAACTTACACGCGGCGGCGGCCAAGAACGGCTGGGCGGTGCCGGCCGAGCCGCTGTACTTCCTCAAGTCGCCGGGCAGCCTGACCGCGCACGGCGCCACCGTGCCGGAGCCGGCAGGCTACGACGGCCGGGTGGTCTACGAGGGCGAGCTGGCGCTGGTGATCGGCCGCCGCGCGCAGGCGGTGTCGGCGCAGGAGGCGGCAGCTTGCATCTTCGGGGTCACCTGCGCCAACGACATCACCGCGCTGGAGTTGCTCAACCGCGACCCGAGCTTTGCGCAGTGGACGCGCGCCAAGAGCTTCGACGGCTTTTGCCCGCTGGGGCCGGCGATCGAGACCGAGTTCGACTTCGCCGCCGCCAGCGTGCGTACGCGCGTGGCCGGGCGCGAGCGGCAGAACTACGCGCTGGCCGACATGATCTTCGCGCCCGCCGAACTCGTGGCCCGCATCTCGCGCGACATGACGCTGGAGCCGGGCGACGTGATCCTCTGCGGCACCTCGCTCGGCGTGCTGCCGATGAAGCCGGGGTCGCAGGTCGAGGTGGAGATCGACGGTATCGGCGTGCTGGCCAACAACTACGGCGCGGCGGCCTCGGGCTGATCGAGCAGGCCCGGTGCGCCGGGCCTGCCGAGCCCGGCAGCGGCGAGCAGCGCCGGAATCTTGGCCGCCAGGCCAAAGAAGCCGCGCGTGGCGTGCGGCCAAGCGAGGTCGTCCCAGGGCCGGCGCAGCGGATGCAGCGCGATCCCGGCCGCGGCGAGCGGCGCCTGCGCAGCGTGCAGCCAGTCCGCCGTCGGGCCGACCGGCGCCTCGGCCACCAGCACACGGCGCAGCGCGTGGGCGCGACACCAGTCGATCAGCGCCGCGACCTCCGCGCTCGCCAGCGTGCTGGCGGAGGCGCCGAAGTGCACGCCGACGCGCGCAAGCGCATCGGCCGCCAGCGCGGCGGTGAACTCGCGCCCGCGCGCCGCGCGCGCCTGCGGGCCGGTGCCGTCGAGCGGCGGTAGCAGCGCCACGGCGGCCACCGTGGCCGGCGCAAGCGGCAGGCTCTCCGCATGCAGGTCTTCGCTCGTGAGCAGCAGGCCCGCCTCGCCGGCTGGTGGCGGCGACAGGC
>JAJTHJ010000092.1 GCA_021298875.1 Burkholderiales bacterium
CGCGCTAACGGTTGCTCACCGTGATCCGCTTCCAGGCCGGGCTCTGCCAGCGGTAGAACGCGCTGAGCGACTCCGGCGCGTCGGCGCGCTTGACCGTCGCCAGCGTGTCCAGCTGAATCAATTCATAGCTGCGCTTGTAGCGGCCGGCGGCGCGCACTTCGCGCACGGCGAGGAACTGCCGGCCGTCCGGCACCCAGCCGGCAAACTCCAGATAACCGACCTCGGGCTCGTCCAGCCCTGGCGGCAGAGCGTCGATCTGCCAGCCGCTCGGAGTGTGCTGGAACAGCCACAGCTCGCGCCAGCCTTCCAGCGGCTGCACGGCGAGTGCCAGCGCGGTGCCGCGCGCGTTGCCGGCGGCCGAGGCGGGCCAGACCACGCCATAGGTGCAGCGCTCGGCCAGGACCGGCCGCGCACGGCTGCGCGCATCCACCAATTGCACGCAGGTCTCGCCGGGGGCGCCGGCGCGGGTGGCGACCGTTAGCGCGCCGGGGGGCGGCAGCGCCGGCTCGGCGGCCCAGCGCGAGGCGCCGACGCGCACGGCGGCGTCGGTGTATTCCCAGGCGTCGCTTTCGGCCAGTTGCGCACGGTCGATGCCGGCCAGTGCCTCGACCGCCCGCTCGCCGGCGGGCCGCGGCGATTCGCCGCGGCGCGCGGCCTGGTGCGCGAGACCGGCCCACACGCCGGCGCGGCGTAGCCGGATGCGGTTCTTCTGGTACTCGGGCAGTGCGCCCAGGTCCACGCGGTCGAGCAACTCGGCCCGCCATAAGTCGTGCTCCCGGCGCGCGGTCGGCGTGAGCCGCGGGTCGATGCAGTCGTGCCGGGTAAGCGCCATCACTGCACGCGCCTGCACGGGCGCGGGGGCAGGGCGCGTCAACACCTCGCGGTAGGCGGCACCGTCGTAGCAGAGCGCCATCCGATCATTGCGCTCAAACGTGACGAAGTTCACGCCGTAGGCAGCCGCAATCTCCAGATGCGCGGCCAGCGCCTCGTCGGGCGGCTGGCCGCGGGTGGCGGCGGCGCGGCGCGCCAGCTGCTCGGCCATGACGCCCAGCGCATCGAAGGGCTCGGCGCCGATGTCCGCTGCCGGCGCGGCCTTGAGGTAGGCGGCGGCATAGCCGATGCCTTGCGCCTCGGCGCCCGGTACGTCGCGCAGGTAACGGACGACTGCCAGCAACCCATCGGCCTGCGCGGGGCCGAGATCGACGCGGCGTACCTGCGAGGCGCGCACGTAACCGCCGCGCTCGCGGCGGTGGTCGTAGACCTGCACGTAGTCGAGCCGTTCGCCGCGCACCTCCAGGCTCTCGCCCTGCCACAGTAGGGTGTGCTGTGGCGCGGATTCGGACGGCGCGGCCCGCAGCGGCACGCGGTCGGCGTTGACGATGGCGACCAGCGCCAATGCGGCGAGCAAGCTCATTGGGGTTCCGACCCGTCGTCTTCCTGCGCGGGCGCGGCGGCTGGGGCCGGCGCCTGGCCCTTCAGCGCATTGCCCAGCAGCTTGTTGCCGATAAAGCCACCGTCGGCCGGCATCGGCGCGATGATCACCGACACCTTGTCCGACAGCTTGTCGGCCATCGTCTTCTGGATCAGCAGCGGGTGCTGCGAGAGCACCGCGCCGTCGCGCGCCATCTGCGCGCTGGCGGCCCGGCCGGTGATCTCCATCCGATAGGCCTCGGCCTCGGCCAGCTTGCGGCGCGAGTCGGCTTCGCCCGCGGCTTCGATGCGGCGCGCCTCGGCGCTGGCTTCCGCCGTCTTCAGGCGGGCGATCTTCTCGGCCTCGGCCTCCAGCTTGCGCTGTTCGATCTGCTTTTCCTTGAACGGCAGCACGTGCTTCATCGCCTCGGCCTGCGCGCGCGCGGCGATCACCTGCTCGTTGGCGGCGGCCTCGGCAGCCTTGTCGCGGCGCGCTTTTTCGGCCTCGGCTTCCAGTGCGCTTTGGCGGGTCAGCTTGTCCTTCAGATCGAGCGTGAAGCGCATCTTTTCGGTGGCGAGTTCCTCGGCCAGCAGCGCGTCCATGCCGGCGCGGTACTCGCGCGGCAACTCGATCTTGCCGATCGACAGCGCGCGCAGCACGATGCCGTCGCCGGCCAGTTGCGGCGCGAGCTCGGCTTCGATCGCCTGCTGGATCTCGGCGCGCTTGGAGGAGAAGATTTCCTTGACCGTGTAGCGCGAGAACACCTTGTAGATCACCCCCTGCACGCGCGGCTCGACAAGTTCGGCGCCGATGTCCTGCGGCAGCGTGGCCGCCAGTTGCGCCAGCCGTTGCCGCTCCAGTCCGTAGCGCACGGTCAGGTCTACGCCGAGCGCCAGTCCTTCGATCGACTGGTACGGCGTTTCGCCCTCGCCGCGCGCGGGTCGGTAGGTTTGCTCGCGCAGCGAGATGCGGCGCAACTCGTGCACCTGCGGGATCACCAGCAGGCTGCCTTCGGTGGCGACCGTGGTTCCGCCCGTCAGCCGGTTGACGCGCACGCCGAGCTCGCCCGGCGCGATTCCGGCGAGCGGCTGATGACTCGCCACCCGATACACGCCGTACGCGCCGGCCGCGCCGATGCCCAGCACCAGCGACCAGCGCAGCGCCCCGCGCCAATGCTGTTTGCCGACCTGCGCGCCGGCAGTGCCGACTTCGCGACCGACACGACCGACGTTCGACCCCAGCGTTCCGGCGGCCTGCGCCGTCCTTTGCCCCAAGGCCCGCACGCGAGCCCCGATCTTCGACCACATGGTTTTGCACCTCACCCCAAAGCGCCGACCGTCTGGGAGCCGGCGGCGCCGGCCCTTGATCGGCACGATCGCAAGCTAGCGATCGGGTGTGAGGGGAGTGCGTGCGCTATGTGAAGTCGTGGTGAAGCCCTGGGCTGCGGTGGTGTTCCGACGGCGCGCGCTTACTGCATTAGAGGTGGTCTTGCCTCGCGTCAACCCCTGCCGGTGAACCTCACGAAGTTGGGGCACCCACGCCCCCACCCCAGCCCTCCCCCGCAGGCGGGGGAGGGAGAAAACCCCCTCCCCTGCGAAGCGGGGGAGGGCCGGGGTGGGGGCGTGGGCGCCCAACCGGGGGTCGCTCTATCGGTCGGGCCGCAGCCGTGCAGCCGAACCGACTCACACCACTGCGCGTGGGCGCAGAGCCCGCGCGACCGTTGGCCTCTACATGTTGGCGTAGTTCGGCCCGCCGCCACCTTCGGGCACCACCCAGACGATGTTCTGCGACGGATCCTTGATGTCGCAGGTCTTGCAGTGCACGCAGTTCTGGAAGTTGATCTGCAAGCGGTCGGCGCCGGCCTCCGTCTTGACGAACTCGTAGACGCCGGCCGGGCAGTAGCGCGACTCCGGCCCCGCGTAGCGCGCGAGGTTCAGTTGCACCGGCACCGCGGCGTCTTTCAGCGTCAGGTGCGCGGGTTGGTTCTCTTCGTGGTTGGTGTTGGACAGGAACACCGACGACAGCTTGTCGAAGGTGATCTTGTTGTCGGGCTTGGGGTAGTCGATCCGCGCGCAATCGGCGGCGGGTTTGAGCTTCTCGTTGTCCGCCTGCGCGCGGTGCAGCGTCCACGGCGCCTTGCCGCGGAAGATCAATTGATCGATGGCGAACATCACGCCGCCGACCACGAGACCCTTGTCCAGCCAGGGCTTGAAGTTGCGGGCGCGGTAAAGCTCGTCGTACAGCCAGCTCTTCTCGAAGGCGGCCGGGTAAGCGGCCAGTTCGTCGTGCGCACGGCCGGCGGCTACGGCTTCGAGGGCGGCGTCGCCCGCCAGCATCCCGCTCTTGACTGCGGCATGGCTGCCCTTGATCCGCGGCGCGTTGAGAAAGCCCGCGTCGCAACCAATCAGCGCGCCGCCCGGGAAGACGAGCTTGGGCAGCGATTGCAAACCGCTGGCGTTGATCGCGCGTGCGCCGTAGGCGAGCCGCTTGCCGCCTTCCAGAAACGCGCGGATCGCCGGATGCGCCTTGTACTTCTGGAACTCCTGAAACGGCTCCAGGTACGGGTTCATATACCCCAGCCCGACCACCAGCCCGACCGAGACCAGCCGCTCGCCAAAGTGGTAGGCCCAGCCGCCGCCGTAAGTGTTGAGGTCGAGCGGGTAGCCCGCGCTATGCACGACCAGCCCCGGCAAGTGGCGGTCGGGTTCAACCTCCCAAATCTCCTTGATGCCGATGCCCCAGGTCTGCGGGTCGCGGCCTTGATCGAGCCGGTAGCGCGCGATCACCTGCTTGCCGAGATGGCCGCGCGCGCCCTCCGCAAACAGCGTGTACTTGCCGAGCAGTTCAACGCCCGGCTGGAAGTTGGCGGTGGGCTCGCCATCCTTGCCGACGCCCATGTTGCCGGTGGCGACACCGCGCACGGCGCCACGCCCGTCGTACAGCACTTCGGCCGCGGCAAAGCCGGGGAAGATTTCCACGCCCAAGGCCTCCGCCTGCTGACCGAGCCAGCGCGTGAGATTGCCGAGGCTGCCCACGTAACAGCCGTCGTTGTGGAAGCATTGCGGCAGCAGCGCATGCGGGGTCTTGTAGGCGCCGCTTTCGGTCAACATCAGAAAGCGGTCTTCGGTCACCGGCGTGTCGAGCGGGGCGCCGCGCTCTTTCCAGTCCGGGATCAACTCGTTCAACGCAATCGGGTCCATCACCGCGCCGGACAGGATGTGCGCGCCGATCTCCGAACCCTTTTCCAGCACGCAGACGCCGACTTCGGCGCCACGCTCTGCGGCCAGTTGCTTGATGCGGATCGCCGCGGCCAGCCCGGCCGGGCCGCCGCCGACGATCACCACGTCGTATTCCATCGCTTCGCGCTGGAGGTCTTGCATGGTTCGTTCTCCGCTCGGGAATCCGGTCGATTGTCCGGCAATTCGGCTAGAGGGGCCAATCGAGAGCGTGCGATCATCGCCGCAACACATAAGAGGGCGACATGCGAACGAACCTGAAGGAAAAAGTCGCGCTGGTTACCGGCGCCTCCAGCGGGCTGGGCGCCCGCTTTGCCAAGGTGCTGGCCGCCAACGGCGCTCGGGTCGTCCTGGCCGCGCGCCGCGTGGAGCGGCTGAAGGAACTGCGCGCCGAGATCGAAGCCGCGGGCGGTGCGGCGCACGTCGAGGCGTTGGACGTGACCGACCCGCAATCGATTGCAGCCTGCATCGCGCAGACCGAAGCGGCGATCGGGCCGATCGACATCCTCGTCAACAACTCTGGGGTCTCCACCATCCAGCGTTTGACAGACGTGACGCCGGCCGACTACGACTATGTCTTCGACACCAACACCAAGGGCGCGTTTTTCGTCGCGCAAGCGGTGGCGCGGCAGATGATCGCGCGCGCTAAGGGGCAGCAGGATTTTCGCGGTCGGATCTTCAACATCGCCTCGGTGGCCGGCCTGCGCGTGCTGGCGCAAATCGGCGTGTACTGCATGAGCAAGGCGGCCGTCGTGCAGATGACCAAAGCGCAGGCGCTGGAATGGGGCCGTTACGGCATCAACGTCAACGCCATCTGCCCCGGCTACATCCGCACCGAGATCAACGACGACTACTGGGACACCGACGGCGGTCGCAAGCTCATCGAGATGCTGCCCCGCCGCCGCGTCGGCGAAGCGGCCGACCTGGACGGCCTGCTGCTGCTGGTGGCCGAGGAGTCGCAGTTCATCGACGGTGCGGTGATTGCGGCCGACGATGGGTTGAGCGTCACGTAAGCCGACGATCATGAAAGAGGTCCAAATCGAGATTCCGCTCAGGTGGGGCGACCAGGCGTTCCACCATAAGGCGCGGTGCGCCATGGCGTCCGGCGAGGAGCGGCCAAAGTGAAAGAGTTCCAAATCGAGATCCCGCTGCGCTGGGGCGACATGGACGCCATGGCGCACTTGAACAACGTGATGTACTTCCGCCTGATGGAGGAAGCGCGCATCCAGTGGTTAGCGCAGTTCGGCTTCCCCACGCTGCCGAGCGGCGAGGCCCCGATCCTCGCGCATGCGGCGTGCGACTTCGTGCGAGCGATGACCTACCCGGGGGTGGCAGTGGTCAAGCAGATCATCACGCGCGTCGGGCGGTCGAGTGTCGAGATGTCGCTCGCCATCGAGCGCAAGGACGAACCCGGCACCGTCTACGCGACCGGCCGCACGGTGATCGTCTGGTACGACTACTCGGCGGGTAAATCGGCGCCGTCGCCGGAGGCGGTAAGGGCGCGGATTGAGTAGCCAGGATAAAGGTGCGCAGGCGCCGGAGTCCAGGCTGGGGCGCAACGCTTTAACGCGCTGCCCCGGATTCCGCTTCGCTGCATCCGGGCTACTAGAATCTTTCGCGATTCCTTACTTGGAGCGGCAATGAACAAGATATTCCCCAGCGCCGCGGCGGCGCTGGCCGACGTGGCCGCGGACGGGCAGACGGTCGCGGACGGCGGCTTTGGCC